>JAJRQD010000131.1 GCA_024280435.1 archaeon
CACCCGAAATCCGAAAATTATCTAACTTTCTAAAACTCAAAGATTTTCTCAAATAGTGTACCCCCTAACTAGTAATAAATATTGCATTTTGAAGCTATGTACCCATAAATCAATTTTCTAACTTGGAAATACAAGAAATTAAAAACACTAACATTATTTTTGTTATTCACAATGGTTGTGGCTTCATACCCTGCAACTGCTGCTACGAATCCCAATGCAAATATAGCTATTGTATTCTCAACAGGTGGTCTTGGTGATCTATCCTTTAATGATGCAGCAAATGCTGGAAAAATCAAAGCAGAAACTGATTTTACAGGTATAAATGTTGATACAGCTGAACCTGCATCTCAGGCTGAGATTAATTCTGCTATTGAGAGCTTTGCCTCTTCAACAGAAATAGATTACGATCTTATTATTGGTATTGGTTTCACAGCCACTGATGGAATCAATGCATCAGCAACACTTCATCCAGATAAAAACTTCATGATTGTCGATTCTGTTGTACCCTTGTCAAATGTGGCCAATGTTATTTTTGCAGAGCATGAGGGTTCATTCCTTGCTGGTGCAATGGCTGCGATGGTATCCACAACTGAAGATATTGGTTTTCTAGGTGGATTAGATATTACTCTGATCAATAAATTCCTTGCAGGATATGCACAAGGTGCAAGATATATCAATCCTGATATTAACATAAGAGTTGCATACTCCCCAGATCCATCAAATCCCTGGGGAGATCTTGCAGGCGGTCAAAATGTGGCAAATAGTTTCATTGAACTTGGTTCTGATGTGATATATGCCGCAGCAGGAGGTACAGGTCTGGGTGTTATGGCAGCTGCCAAGGAAAAATCAACTGCTGATAAGAAGATCTACGCAATTGGTGTGGACAGTAACCAGGATTATATCGAGAAAGGATACGTCCTCACATCTATGATAAACAGAGTTGATGTTGCAGTCTATAATCAGATCAAAGCAGTTGTTGATGGTACATGGGCTGGAAATGGAGATAGTGCACCATTAGTACTTGATCTTGCAGCAGATGGAGTGGGAATTACTGATATGGAATTCACACAGACAGAGGCCAATGCAGATTATAATTCCACTACAACCAGAATGGAGAAGGTAGATGAGATCAAAGCAGATATCATCGCAGGAAAAATCACAGTAGATGAAGCACTTGCAGATGATTTCACATATGTATTTGAGAAAGTAGATGAGGATCTATCAGATCTGGAGGATCTACCATTAAATGCATTTTTCCTGTTTGCATTAATTGCAATCCCAGTATTCAGAAAAATCAAAAAATAAATTAATTGGAATAAAACAAAAGCAGTAAAATATAATTATATTTATTCTTTCATTAGTCTATTTCAGCTAAGTTTAAAATAAATATTTACTTAACTTATCTATAATGAGTTCAAAAATTGTATTTCGAGTGACGCTGCTAGGGGACGGAGCAGTTGGTAAGACAAGTTTGCGGAATAGGTTCATGGGTAAGGGATTCAATGCAACACATTTAATGACAGTTGGTGCTGATTTTGCAGCCAAGTCAATGAATTTGACAGTTGATAATGAGCATTATGATATAACTTTTCAAGTCTGGGATGTTGCGGGTCAAAAAAGATTTCAAGATATCAGAAGCCGGTTCTATGGAGGTTCTCTTGCAGGGATCTGTGTATTTGATGTTACTCGTCCTGATTCATTTATGAATCTGACCTCATGGATCAATGAGATCTGGAAACACAATGGCTCTGGAGTGATACCATTAATAATTCTTGGGAATAAATCAGATATTAGAGATAAAAACAGTGTAGAAATTAAAAAGGCGATTGATTATGCAAAGGCACTGAGCACGAAGACAACGCCGTATGGTTTTGAGGTACTCTACTATGAGACCTCAGCTATGGATGGAAAGAATGTAGATGTGGCATTTAATAAAATTGCAGAGATTATCATTCGTAAAATGAAATCAGAGGGAAAAGTCTAGATATATATCCGAATATTATAAATTTTCACTTCATATTTGATAAAAACATGTGTAGATTGAACTATATAGTAATTACATTAGTTAATACTACAATTATCTATTTGAATAATTACTAAATTAAATATATATATAAAACTATTGAAACTTCAAATATTAAATCGAAAACGAATTTTCTTATTATACTCTATGATATTGACTTTGAGCATTATATTTATTTAATGAACGGTTCTCTATAATACTATAGAATGATAAAGAAGATGAATTTTGATGACTATCCTTATTGGGCTAATAAGAAAGATGAGGTTCTAGATCACCTTCAAACAACCAAAGAGGGATTAAGTTCTGCAGAAGTTGAGAAACGCAGAGCTTATTTTGGTAGAAATGCCCTGGAAGAGGGTGAGAAGGAAACAATATTAGATATTTTCATCAATCAATTCAAAGATGTATTGATAATTATTCTGATAATCTCTGCAATAGTATCGGGATTGATACTTCATGAATACACAGATGCTGTACTGATTGTGATAATTCTGATATTGAATGCGGTATTCGGTGTATATCAGGAATGGCGAGCAGATAAAGCAATTGAAGCATTGAAAAATATGGTCACACATTCCTGTGTTGCTCTTCGAGATGGTCACGAGGTGGAGTTACTTACAGATCAGCTAGTACCCGGAGATGTAGTTCTGATCAAACAGGGAGATAGAATTCCTGCTGATAGTCGAGTAATCGAGGCACTAAATCTAAAATTAGAGGAAGCTCAATTGACTGGAGAGAGTGAAGAGGTATCTAAATCAAGTTTCTCTGTTATCCCCACTGAATCTGCCATTGGTGACAGGACAAACTCTGTGTATATGGGTACTTTTGTGGTTGCAGGTAAAGGTAAAGCAGTGGTTACTAGAATCGGTATGTCAACTGAGATTGGAAAAATCGCCAGTGATGTACAGGAGATATCAAAAGATCCAACACCTACACAGGTAAAGCTTGATAAATTTGGAAAACAACTCGGTATAATTGTTATGGCAATTATGGTGTTGATATTTATCTATGGTATAATGATTGCAGATTTAGAACCACTTCTTATGTTTGAGACTGCGGTTAGTCTTGCAGTTGCTGCAATTCCAGAAGGTTTGGTGATTGTGATCACCCTTGCATTATCTCTTGGAGTACAGAAGATGGCAAAGAAGAATGCAATAGTCAAAAAATTACCTGCTGTTGAGAGTCTAGGATCCATTACAACAATTTGTTCGGATAAAACTGGTACTTTGACATTGAATGAAATGACTGTACAGCAGATTGTTAATTTTGATGATAATCAAATATTCAAAGTAACACCACAAGAATTTACCGAAAAAGCAAAATCAGAGAAAAAAGAGTATCATCCACTATTTAAAAAAGCATTGTATCTTTGCAATAATTCCATTCTAGAGGATGACAATGTGTATGGAAATGCAACTGAGATTGCATTGTTAAGGCTTGCAGATACGCTTGGAGTTGATAGGGAAAAAGAGATGTCTCATTTCAGAAGATTGGATGAGATACCATTTGATAGTGAAAGAAAGAGTATGACTGTTGTTGTGGAGGATACAATCACCTCTGAGAAAATATCATTCATCAAAGGTGCACCCGATGTATTACTGGGAATTGCACAGCAAGTAGACAGAGGTAATGGACCTGAGCCAATGACTGATGAGATCAAAGCCATAATCAATAACACAATTGATGAACTGGCAAATAATGCACTCAGAGTACTTGGTATTGGTTATTATAGACTAACAAGTAATATATACAACATATATGATTTTGATACTAAATTTGTATTCAATGGACTTGTGGGTATGATTGATCCAGCCAAACCCGGAGTTGTTGAGGCAGTTGATAAGTGCCACACTGCTGGAATATCTGTGAAGATGGTAACCGGAGATCATAAGAAAACAGCAGTGGCAATTGCCAGAGATATTGGAATTTACAAGGAGGGAGATCTTGTGATGGAAGGTCTTGATCTTGATAAGATAAATGATTATGAGCTCAAGGAAAAGATCAGAGATATCAGTGTATTTGCAAGAATTAGTCCTCAGCACAAGTTAAGAATTGTAAAGGCATTGAAAGCACAGGGTGAGATAGTTGCTATGACTGGTGATGGAGTGAATGATGCACCTGCTCTGAAAGGTGCTGATGTTGGTATTGCAATGGGTTCTGGAACTGATGTCACCAAGGAAACTGCAGAGATAATTCTGCAAGATGATAATTTCACAACTATCACCCATGCAATTGAGGAGGGTAGGGGCATCTTTGAGAATATGACTAAATTCATCAAATACATGCTATCCTCAAATCTTGCGGAGATACTGGTAATCTTCTTATCAATTGTTATCACCAAAGAACCTGCATTGGTAGCCACACAGATACTCTGGATTAATCTTGTGACTGATGGGGTACCTGCACTTGCATTGGGTGTAGACCCACCATCTCCTGGAATTATGAAGCGTCAACCGAGAGATCCAAAAGAGATTTTACTATCAAGAGAGAGAATATCACATATTTTATGGTTTGGTTTCTACATGACTGCAATCACACTGGGATCATATTTATTATTCCTGAATACAGATATGTTAGGTACACAGGGTAATCGTGCAATTGCAGGAACTGCTGCTTTTGCAATTCTATCATTTGCTCAGTTTGTACACTCGATGAATGTGCGAGAGGCCACTGATTCTATACTTGGTAAGGTATTTTTTGAGAATAAGATATTGTTGATCACTGTATTTGTGACAGTTATTTTACAGGTGATTGTTATCCAGGGAGATGCATTTTTCGGTGGAGATACAATGTTTAGATTGTTCAAGACCACACCCCTTAACGCAGCACAATGGTTATGGGTGACAGGTGCATCACTGTCATTGATAGTTTTCTCAGAAACTCTGAAATATGTGAAACGCCATTCTAGGTTCACACATCTAGTATAATAAATTGAGAATTATTTAGATAAATTACCTAATAAAACTCATAATTACCTAATGCAAATTCATAATCACTCAAAAAAATTCATAATACTAATTTTGAAATTCAACGAGTTTAACATTCTCTATAAGATCTTTTGCAGTACCAGAGTATGCTCTGATCAATCCTCCTTTGCCTAGATTTGTTCCACCATAGAAACGAGTGACAACTAGTAGTACGTTCATCAATTTATTCCCTGTTATAAC
>JAJRQD010000132.1 GCA_024280435.1 archaeon
ATTAGACTTGTCTGCTTAACGGGATTAATTGACTTACTTAATCGAATATCCATAATGCTAGCCCTAATATAATTACCCATCGATAAGATATAAATATACTCATTTTAGAGACTAAAAAAAATAACAAAATTAGTAGTAATTGAAAACGAAAAAAAACTACTGAATTATGCAAGTTAATACTTTTTGTAAAAATAGATAGACATCTACAGATCAATTATTAATATATTCTGTACAGAAGAATAATGTGTATGTACATCTTTATTCCAGAGGGGAAGATCTATTTAAGGAGAAACTCAGTGTTCATGAGGCATGTCAGTTAGTTGAACTACAGTCAACTATTGAAGAGGAACAGGATAATTTCATAGGGTTCACACATCCATCTTCAGATGATGCAATAATACAATTTATCAGAATGAATAAAAATGAATGGATACTGGATATACCAATGTACAACAATGGAGAATATACAGGATCCCTGGTAACAAAGATTGATCACAGCCATACGCTAATGATTGTAACAGAATTTTATCACAAAACTGAATTTCAAGCTGCAATTATTTCAGGGAAATATAAGATATTACAAGAGATTGTAATTAAAAAATGGAAGATCTCATTCAATACAATTAGAGATTAATCCCTGACAGAGTATCCTCTCAATGATGCAAGTATCTCTTTGAATTCATCTGATCTAAGAGTGCTGATAAATGCATCAATTGCATCTGTATTTTCATATCTACTACTAATCAGAAAATCATACTCCTCTTCACGTAGCATTATGAAATCAAGATCATTATCAGTAACATTCTCAATACCAAGTGCCACATCAACATGTGGTGATTTTACTGCTTGAGCTGCTGAAGAATGAGATCGTACAAAATTATCATAACCATCTATATTTGTACGTTCTATACCTATTTTGTCTAGAAATAGATCAAGAAGTATTCTTGTACCGGATCCAGGATTTCGGTTTATCATCCTCACATCATCTCTTGTCAGATCTTTGACAGTGAATATCTGTTTGGGATTACCTTTTTTCACAATTAAGCCCTGATTCCGGTTATAACCTTTGATTATTCTCATATCAGTATTCTCAATCAGCCATGAATTATATATTCCATTTTCATTCAGCACATGAATTCCTGCAACATGACATTCTCCTCTCCTAACTGAAGCCACACCACCAGTTGATCCAACAGATATTGATCTTGAGGTGAACTGTGGATATTTCTCAGTAAACAAAGTCTGAAGCCTTGCAAGAGCTACACAATGGGAACCAATGATCTGAATATCAGGCAACTTGATATTTTTTGAGAACAGAGAGATCTTCACTTCAGTATTTGGAAGAATGAATGAAGTATTCTCAGGTATCTCCACAAATCCATCTGCCAGTGCAATAGATGTAATTGCTCCGGAACCACCAGGAACAGGATATGCAGTATACTCATCAGCAATATGTATCAGGTTCATTGGTTTGAATTCATGTCTACCCATAACACTTCTGATCCTCTGCTTCACAGTAGCAGTAATTTGTTCATCTGTATCTTCTACCTGCAATCCAGCCAGTTTGCGGATATATGGTACCACAAATAGCTTGTATATAGATAATGCAGATGCAGGATATCCAGGCAAACCGATAATTGGAGTGGTCCCACACACACCAAGTATTGTTGGTTTACCAGGCTTGACTTTTATTCCATGAACCAGTAATCCGGGCCTCTCAAGAGAATCTATTATCTCATACAACATATCACCCATTCCAGCAGATGTACCACCAGAAATTAATACCAGCTCATATTTTCCAAGAGTTGATCTTAGAGCATTCTCAATAGCCTCATACTGATCGGGTATAATACCAAGATATTCAGGAACTCCTCCTTGTTCAATTATATTCGATGCAATTGCAGTGGAGTTTATATCATATAGCTTGCCGGGTTTGAGCTCTGAACCAATTTCCATCACCTCATCTCCAGATGAGAATATTGCAATACTTGGTTTTTTAATCACCTCTACCTCACTGATACCCATTGCTGCAATCACACCCAATTCTCTGGAGGTGAGTAGTGTATTTTTCACAATTACCCGCTCTCCTTTCTGGATATCTGTACCCGCAGCCACTACATTCTCACCAGGTGTCACCATCCTTGTAATACTCACCACATCTGCATCTCTGTCAGTGTATTCCACCATAACCACTGAATCAGCTCCGGTGGGTAGTGGAGCACCGGTAGAAATCTCAACACAGCTTCCCCTCTCTACTACGCCTTCAAATACATAACCTGCCCTAACTTCACCGATATTTCTTAATTTAACTGGTTTATCCTCCTCTGCACCCGCAAGATCTGCTGCAATCACCGCAAAACCATCCATAGAACCACGATCAAACGGGGGTACATTACCAGGAGAATAAATATCATTTGATATAACCCTATCAAGTGCTTTGAGTAGCTCTACTTTCTCAGTACCAAGTTTTTTTGGATCTGCATACTGATAGAATATTTTCCTTGCCTCTTTGACTGAGGTTAGATCTCGGAATATTTTCCTCATTTACGCAGTCTCCTGACCTTAACCTCAGATCCCTTATTATATCCCTCCAAATCCTCTGGTATCTCAAGTAAATAATCAGCTCTAGTTAATGATGATAATATTCCTGCACCCGTGATCCTAACAAGATCAGCACCATCCTCTGCATCCACTAGCCTTACCATATCCCGGGTACCAGAATTTGAAGCGATTGATTGATTAAGTTTTACATCTGTCTCATGCTCCCAATAACTACTCATTCCTGTCCAGTATTGCAATGCCAGTACTACAAAAATATCAAAATTAATGAATGCAGCAAGAGGATATCCAGGGAGGGCAATTATCAGCGTACCAAATACCTGTCCCACAATCACAGGTTTTCCAGGTCTGATTGAGATACCATTTACCCAGTGTTTACCATTCTTGCTGATTATCTCTGCCATGTAATCTCTTGTACCAACTGAGGTACCTCCAGTTGTTATTATCAGATCACAGTTACCTGCAAATTTATTTAAACGATCAGTGATCTCATCTACCTCATCCACACATGTCTCTGAAAAAGCGATCTCTGCACCCAGATATCTGCACCAAACTTCAATTGCAGGTCTGTTTGAATCCACCACTTGGCCCAATTTCAGTACCTCATTAATTGCTACAAGTTCACTACCTGTTGATAATATTGCAACTTTTGGTTTGCGATAGACATCAACCTCTTGAATACCGAGTGATACCAATAATGCCAGATCCCATGGAAGTATCAGATGGTTCTTGCTAAATATTATCTCATTTATTTTTACATCCTCATCCTCATTTGCCACGTTTTTCCCAGAAGCAACAGAGCTGTATATTTCAAGTGTGAATTCATTAATCTCCTCACATTCTTCAATTTTTATCACTGCATCTGCATTGTCTGGCAAAGGTGCACCAGTTGATATTCTGATTGCAGCACCATCTGTTAATTCTAATTTCTCAGTATCTCCAATCTCAGTCTTACCGGATATTCTTAACTGAATTGGACTGGTATCAGATGCCCCAAAAGTATTTCTTGATTTTACTGCATAGCCATCCATAGCGGATCTCTTAAATCCAGGTAATGATTTATCAGATACAATTTCACATGATAGTTTTCTATTGAATGCATCAAATACTGAGATCCTTTCAGTTTCGATAATATTATTTATATGCTCAAGCAGTATATTTCGGGCTTCCTCTGCGCGGATTGTACTTGAGAAGCCTTTCCATTTGGCACTCATCAAATCAGTAAATAAGATTATATTGAAATATTTTGAGTTTAAGGATTGCATTTTTATTTCACAAAATTTATTTTATCAGTATTTATTGGAATTTATGGAGCACTCTGAAATGATTGATCCGAATATATATATCAATGATACCAGATACAATGTATTATTTGTTGATCAGCATGATAATATCAGAGAAGAGGGTAAAATGTTAGCCAAGACATTATCTGTACTCAATCTTGCAGTTAGCTCTGTAATAATAAGTACTGAAATGGATCATATTGAAGAATCCATTAAATTAAAATACAAATTCATACATATTAAATTGAAAGAGAACCTCTATTGCAAAAGTATAGCCACAGGTGTGATAGTATCTGCTCAAGAGATGTTAAGGCGAGATAAAAATACAGATCCACTATCAAATAGGAAGTTTGTACTCCATGGTTTTGGAAATATAGGTGCAGAATTGGCCAAAATTATTAAAGATAGAGCGATTATTGTTGCAATATCTACTGATGAAGGTACAATCAAGAATAAAAACGGTCTAGATATTTACAGGTTACTTGAACTTTATGAAAAATATGATGATAAAATGATATTGGAGTATGGGAATATTCTTCCGAAAAATGAGATTTACAGCACTCCATGTGATATTTTCATAGCAATTGACAAAATAAAATCTGATAAAATAATTGATGTCAGACCAATAATAATTCCAGCTACATTTACAGCATATAAAGAGAATGTACTGATCAATCTTGAGAAGAATGGATTGACTTGCTTTCCAGAAATTGTATCTGTATCAGGTCCAGTTATTGCGAAGCTTTCTCAACTAATAGGATGTGATAATGAGGAGATAATACTTGAAATAACCAAAGAAGTGATCAGATCAGTATCAAGAGACCTAATTCGTGCTGGAAGGGCCTGTGGGGTGAGAAAATCATTGAGAAAAGTGGCTGATGAAAGAGCAGAAGGAAATAATTCATTACATATTGAATATCTGGCTGATAATTTGGAAGTTATAGATATAGTTGAGGATTTTATCAGAGAATATGCATTAGGTCACTATTTACGCTAAATTACCAATTAATAATAAAATTTGTCAATATAGCATATTTCTGAATAAAATCAAATAAACTATCTTTTTTTTGGCATAATAACTAGGTTTAAAATATATCATGATTTAAACAGGATTAGTGAGTGACTATAATAGTTTCGCAACTCAAAGCCATTACTCAAGCTATAATTTATCACAAAATGAAGCAAGAGTGCTACATTCCCTAGTTAGGTATCCAGGATCCACAGATCAGGCAATTCATTCTACAATCAGCATGAAAAAAAGTACCTTCAGTAGTATAAAAACACGTCTCAATGATGAGAAATATTACAAGAGAATATTTGTACCCAATTTCCCACGTATAGGGTTTGAGCTAATGATGGTCATGTTTGGTAATCTGAATCAGTTTACAACTTTTGATGAGAGGATGAGAATTGCAGGTGATACCGTAAAGTCATTTACAGAGGATTTTCAAGTACTATCAGAAGCAAATCAGGCGTATAACTTATCTGTCTCACAAAATTATACTGAATATTCCAAAAACCTTGCTAAATTCATTCATCTGTACTCAGAAAATAAATTTTTGACTAAAAAAGGTATGTCTGTGGTTGCCTATCCCTTTGAGATCTCTCGAATTCATTCATTTTTGGATTATGAAGCATTGCTGGCCAAATTATTTGGATTTGCATCAGAACCATATCCAGCAGAATCAATTATACCAACAAATAAAGTATCAAAGGTAAAGCTTACTAGAGCAGAGAGAAAAGTACTAGCAGGACTTGTAAAGTATCCTGATGATACAGATACACTAATTGCAGAGGAAGTGGGAGTATCAAGAAATACAGTGGCCAATGCAAAAAGGAAATTCTTGAAAAAAGGCATTTGTTTTCCAAGAGTCATACCTAATATCAACAAGCTGGATCTGAAAACAATTGTATTCAGCCACAAGAGATTCAATCCAAGAATTACTACTGCACAGAGAAAAGAAGCTATTGAGATGACCAGAAAATTACTTAGCCCACATTTCTTTGTATCCAAAGATCTTGATGGTTTTGTTATATCATCACATGCAAATAATAAAGAATTCGAGGAAGTTAACTCACAGATGATGGAATTTTATAACAAGACAGAATACTTCATAGAGGATCCTATATCATTCAAAATGGATGCAACCAAAGTTAATACAATAAAAGATCTGGATTTCCTACCAATCACCATTAAAATACTGGGATTTGACCCGGAAATACCAATTAAAGATCAGTAAACTTAGTTTTTTGTGATAAGAAATGAATAATTTCACCATAAATAGATGATGCAAAGAGCTTGTATCAAAACTGAGAGAGATGGACAGGGGTAAGCTGATTGAATTCTGGAAAAAATCAGATATGAATAAATGATTTACATTATTTAATATAGAACTATTTACATTTTTACATCAAAATAAGTATTGATCAATTCCATTATTTTTTTGAAAAGTACGGATTGTAGGCTCAGTGATATTTTGATAGTGTGCATACTGCAAGTTTATAGTCACTTGGTATTGTAGTGGGATAAAGTTTCAGCATGAGACTGTATCTGAAATCCATATTTTAGCTAGATTTCGCCATAAATAGATGATGCAAAGAGATTCTCATAGTCAAATATATTTTTATATGAATTTTAAAGTTAAGAATTATGTCGAACATAGAGAGTGAAATAAAAATTAAATCACAGGCCAAGGATGTGCTTGGAGTATTGGATTTTGAAGCTGTGGAATTCTGGGTAGGAAATGCCTATCAAGCTGCTTATTACTATCAACATGCACTAGGGTTCACTCCAGTCGCATGGTCATCTTTGAAAACAGGTAACAGAAACCATGCTTCCTACGTTATGCAGCAGGGAAACGCAAAAATTATACTTTCATCTCCATACAGTGGAACTAATGAGATGTCTGCACACACAGCAATGCACGGTGATGGTGCAAAGGTGATTGGATTGAGAGTAAAAGATGCAGAACATGCATATAATGAGGCCATTGCAAGGGGAGCTACCAGTGTGACAACCCCAACTGAGATCAAGGATGAATTTGGCTCGGTGCGATACTCAAGTATCAAAACCTATGGAGACACAATTCATAAATTCATTGAAAGAGATGGGTATGATGGGATATATATGCCAGGATACCACAAATACACAGCAGCAGTAGAAACACCTGAGAAAGGGGTAGTCCGAATTGATCATATCGTTGGCAATGTAAACTGGAATAATATGGATAAGACTGTGAAATTCTACCATGAAGTATTTGGCTTTGAATCCTTCATTGAGTTCACTGAAGATGATATAGGAACCCAGTACTCTGCTTTGCACTCCACAGTGGTTAGAAGTGCGAACCATCGAGTGAAAATGCCGATCAATGAACCTGCAAAAGCATTGAAAATGTCACAGATAGAGGAATATATCAATTTCTATCATGGAGCCGGTGTACAGCATATCGCATTATCAACAAATGATATAGTAGCGACAGTTTCCTCAATGAGAGATAAAGGTGTTGAGTTCATCAGTGTTCCACCATCATACTATGATAATCTATTGGATAGAGTGGGAGAGATCAAAGAAGATATAGATCTACTGGCACAGTATGGTATACTGGTTGATTCTGATAAAGATGGATACTTATTGCAGTTGTTCACCAAGCCACAACAGGATAGACCCACATTCTTTTTTGAGGTAATTGAGAGACATGGTTGCCAAGGTTTTGGTAAGGGCAATTTCCAGGCACTGTTTGAATCTATTGAACGAGAACAGGCAGAACGTGGTAATTTATAGTTATACAAAGTAATTTAAATAATATTTATTTCATTCAGAATTTAGAGCTTAATTTACTAATTTTGAAAATAATAGCATCCATCTTATCCATTCTTTTATTTATCAACTCAATATCTTGTCTTAACAGAAATTTAGTATCATTCAATTCTTTTATGAGATCTTCAATATCCACAGAGCTGACACCAGTATCAAATTCATCAAATTGACGTGTAAGTCTTTTTGAGGCCTCTTGAATTGTATCACCCAACACTTTTTTTTCAGCAATTTCTGGTTTTTTCAATTCTGCTTTGTTGACCTTGGTATTTATCTCCGACATCATGGATTGCATATCAGGATCATGTTTTGCCTTCTCAATTTTCTCATCCTCTGAAACTTCAGGCATATCAACAGGTATGGGATTAATACTGACCACTACTGGAGAATCTTCTTTCTTCTTTTTCTGGAAAATTTTCTTCTTTGTCTCAATTTTCTTTGGAACTTTCTTTTTCTCTATTTTCACAGGAATGGAATTGTCAACCACTGTTTTATATTCTGAAACAATATTTTTATGAATGGATGGATCATTCATCATTTTCTTCTTCTGTTCCAGTATTCTCATACTCTGTTTATGTTTCTCCATCTTATTATCACCAGTGGATTGTTTGTAAAGGTCTTTAGACATCATCTCGATCTGAAATGGATTGGCATTGGCATTTCCTCTTCTCAATATCTCAGAAACACCCTCCTGAATCAGCCTCATATTGTTCCTTTTTATCTCCATTGCTTCTTCTTTGACATTATTTATCATCAAGTAAAGCATCCACGAGCCATTCTCTTCCCTAAGTTCTAGAATAAATCTAGTACCCTGAACTTTGGTCTTGTAAGCCATAACTATGAGATTTTATCTCAAAGATTATAGTTTATCTAATTATCCAAAGTATTTTTCACAATAATTCAAGTAAACTTGAAAATAAACATACCTTATTAAAAAATATTCACTACATTAAATTTGGAGTTATATTTTTGTTAAGAGAATATTATAATTATATTACAAATTCCAAAAAACCACAGATACTGGTGTTTTTACACAATAATGCAGATCCGGATGCGATTGGTTCTGCATTTGCATTAAAAGAACTCAGCTTGATGTTCAATTCAGATGCATCAATCTTGATCTTTGCAGATGGGATCAATCAGTCTGCAACAAAAGCAATGCAATCTTATAATTTATCAACCTCTAAAAAAATAACTGATATTAATGAAAATGATTTGATAGTGATACTTGATACTGCGAATATCATTCAACTTGGTAAATATACTGAATTTGTAACAGGCTCTCTTAACAAAAAAATGATAATTGATCACCATACAACCAAAGAATCATCAGAGGGAACTATATTCAGATATTTATTCCCAGAAGCTGGATCCACCTGTATGATCTTAGCAAAAATGTTCAGACACTATGATCAAATACCAACAGAAACAATATCAACTCTATTGATAATGGGACATTTGTATGATTCACGTAGATTTATTCATGGTGTAAATGAGGATTCATTCCTTATGATGGCTAAGTTGATATCATGGGGTGGGGATTATAACAAAGCAAATCAATTTTTGCAGAATGAACCAAATTTTAGTGAGAAAATAGCTAAGATAAAAGCACATCAAAAATTAAAATATAAAACTGTTAATGGGTTTATCATTGCTGCATCAAGCATTGGTGCATTCGAAGCATCAGCAGCTAGAAGTTTGATTAATCTTGGTGCAGATGTTGTACTAGTACTATCTGGGAAAAAAAGTGAGTTACGAGGGTCAGCCAGAGCTCGTGTTAATCTTAAACTTAATGTAGCTGAGATAGTAGCAAAACTATCTGAAAAATTTGGAGGAGAGGGTGGTGGACATATGTCTGCGGCTGGATTCAATATAAAACATCAGGTAACAAAAAAAGAACAGGCTGATATTATCAACTACTTCATTAAACTTACAACTCAGGTACTACCTTCAGCAGAACTTAAAGATATTGAATAAAAAAATTGTTTGATTTCAATAGCTTTAATTTTTAAAAGAAAAAATCTTGATATGTGCCAAACCTTTTTACTGGATTATTAATATCTACACGGAGAAATACAGAACAAAATGCATCCAGTGAGATACATTACACACTTACCAAAGAATTGGAAATCTCACCCACTGATATCAAGGCTAAAAATTCAGGAATATCTGGATTGATAACAGTGATGCTGAAAAATGTAGATATTTTGGATGTGATGGATAGATTAATTGCACTTGAGAAGGATGAAACTTATTTTGTGTATTGCCTTAAAATCAGACCGGTTTTACACCGAATACCAATGGAATTCGAAAAGCTAGAGGAACTAATTGAAGTTGAGAAAAATAGGATCATTGGTAAATTCAAAATTGAGGTAAATAAACGACATGTTAACATCCGAACTGCGGAGATCATTAAGGTAATTGCATCTAATATAGAAAATCAAGTGGACTTGGATAATCCCGATACATTAATTCTTGTTGAGATAATCGGTGATAAACTCGGATTGAGCATAATCTCACCGGAATATATTTTCTCTACCAAAAAGGCTGCTGCTGAAACTGAGAGTTCAGAAGATAATTGGTTTTTATAGAGACTAAGAAAGATAAGTTAATAATATTTTAATCTAAAATTGAAATTAATGTCAGTCCCGTCCGCATTATCACCAGACCAAGAAGCAGATATACAGAAATTACAACAGATGTCCAATAATTTGAGAACATTACAAAATCAGCAGATGCAGTTAGAAGGGCAAAAAGTAGAAATTGCAAGAACACTGAAAACACTAAAAGAAGTACCTGAAGGAAAAGATATATTCAGACAAACCGGTCAGATACTGTTCAAAGCAGATCTTGCTGAGACAATAAAGGACCTTGATGATAAATTGGAATTACTTGAGATAAGAATTAAACAAGGTAGTAAACAGTTTGAGGATTATCAAAAAGCTACTCAGAGTTTAGAACAGAAAATTAAAGGATATCTTAAGATTTAATTTTTTTAAACACACACTTTTTACAATGAGTATATTTTTAAATTGAGAAAATTTATGAATATTGTGGAAAATTCCGTAGAGATTAGAATTAATATAGACAATGATGATATTTTGCGATCAGTATATCAAACACTTCTTGTAGAGATGAAAGGTGTACAAACAGATAGAGGCAGGGCTGAGATCAAATTGGATAATAATACACTTTTATTAATAATTACAGCCACAGATTTCGTTGCAACACGTGCACTCACAAATTCTACAATGCGATTGATAAAAACATCAATGGAGATAAATGAAACATTGATTTAAGATCGTTTTCTTACCTGTATCTTAAGCATTGCTAATCTTTGCATACTAGTTGAATCCATAATTGAGATATAGCTACTGTATTCTTTCTTATCCAACATCATCCATAATTTCTTCTTATTATTCAGATCTATTTTCCAATATTTTTGCAATAAATCAATTAATTCAGGGTCCTCAGATCTGACTGCATTTGATGTGGATAAAGGCCCTCTATGATTTATTTTTTTATGATTGAATATTTTTGGATCAATATACTCAAAAATACGAATGAATAACTCATCCTGTTCAAAACCACCATTGATAAATTCATAGAAATTCATCTGATTTGATACCCCCTGCTTACTGGATATAATGATAATATGCTCTGCATCAATATCTTGAGATTGATTAATTATATCAGAGATATTTTTTCTTCCCCTTGGAATATACTTGGCATTTGGAATGATATGTCGGAGTAATTTAGATACTCTTTTTGCCTCATCAGTTGATTTCTTTGTGGTAGTGATTACAGTAATCAATTAAATCATCAAATAATTAATCATCAAATCTTCTTTCTTGAATCTGTCTGATTTGACCTATTGAACGTTTTCCATTGTTTGTCTGTGGCTGCCATGCTCCACCTGCATATTTATAATTGCATTTACGGCATTCCCAGATACCCACACTCTGCTGTTCTACTTTTACAAGCCTACATCTAGGACAACGATGTCTTGTTTTAACTGTACTATCTATCTCTCTTATTCTTTTTCTGAGCCTTGCACCATATCTTACACCAAATCTACCGGTTGATCCTACTTTTTTAGTTCTTCTTGTCATATATCTCGTTATTAAATCATTATTTATAATGTTTGATTTATGTTTCAAATCTATATATTATATTTTTCATTTAATATATGGAAGAAGCAAGAGAAGTAATTTTTGAAGATAATACTTGGACTAAAGAGATTAGAAGTGGTGTGAATTCAGGTTTAGAAGATTTTTATTCCACTGAGAGGGATAATGCAATCTGGGAAATTTCAAATGCAGAACTGGTTTCAAGTGAGATCAATACAGCAGACAGATATGTAGGCTATTCTCACAACTTCACCGCAACTGAGGTAAGCTATAATTTTACAATTGATGTGAAAGCAGTTGGAGATACATCCACAGCACTAGATGTAAGAGCAGTTATTATCTCTGAAAATAATAATGTATGGTCATTTATTGAGATCAGATTGTGAAATCATGACAGGTTTTACCGTATTAATAATAATACAGAAGAAATTTAAGATCAAAAATTAGAATATATTATAATGTAAGTAACAAATACACCTATATTCTAAAATAAAATATTTGGTCAGTATTACTATTTAATGAATTTATTTTAGTGTTTTAAAAATATTTATTATAAATCGCCAATTATAATTATTTAAGATCTAATCCAAGCTCTTCAGCAAAAAATTCACGGATTTTACTAGCTTTCTGAATAGAATGAGTTAATGCATCCATGACTTCCTGTGATTTGAATGCACCTTTTCCTCCTTTCTGACCAGAGACGATATAATGTTGTGTGGTTCCAAATGAAATCCTTGCATCTGCAATTCTTTCCTCTTTGAATTCCGCATCTGTAACTATATGATCACCAATTTTGTAAGAGGTCACACTGATCGGATATGCATCCATTTTGATTGGTCTTACCTCATCTGTAAAGCTGACATTACCATCAACTATCTCAACTTCTGGAATTTTAGTTGTAGCAAGTGCTGCAACAGCAGCCAAGACACATGCATCATAAAGATTACCAAAATCATCCAGACTGTAAAGATCAATATTCAGTGTATAAACTTTCTCACCCTCTATGATACATAGATCTTCAAGGTTGATACATTCACTCTCTCTGATGGCTCGATCAGTCATTCTTGCCAATTCAATTGCATGATCCTGTGGAGGACCTGCGCGGTATGATGGACTACTTAGTGGACTTGCTTCAAATCCAACAAAAATAGAACCCTTGTTAGGGTAATCAGACCATGGAGCACTAAGAACTGCTTTTACACCACAGATAACTTTGGTCTTCCCAAGATGTACAATTGCTGAACCATGAGCGGTTCCTACAATATTAGTCTCAATCTTGATCTCTCGCATATCTGATTTTGATCTTCCATCCAATCTTCTATCAGAATCAAGAAGTTTTATGATATGGTTCTTCTCAATTGCATTTGCAACTACTTTAAAATCTGCCATTATTAGTCATCCTCCTCAAATGAATATTCAATATCTCGTAAAACATCATCATTGCTTAACGTTTCTTTCTTACCCATTGGCTTCAATCCAAGAGAATCCTCGTACCAGGTTTCGTCCTCTACAGGTTCAGTTTTTACAACTTCTTCAGTAGTTTTTTCAACCACAGCTTCCTCGGTAGCAGGAACAAATGGGATTGGTTCAGACACTGGTTCAGACACTGGTTCAGCCATAACCTCAGATACAGGTTCAGATACTGCCTCAACAGCTGTTTCTTCCCTGAGCTCAGTTGCAGCAGGTTCCACTACAACTGTTTCCTCAGGTATATCTGTTGTCCCATCAGGTACATCATCAGGATCAAATGAGGATATATTACTAGAATTGAATTTAGGTGTCTCATCTGCCGTGGGTTCAGCTACACTCTCAGATATAAAAGTATCCTGAATGATTGTCTGTACATCCTCTTCATGTTCCTCATCATCAACAACTGCAATTTCATCTTTAACTTTCATATATTTTGCAATTAATGCCTGTTTAATCACTTCTACAATTTCTTTAATTGATTCTATGGATGTGTAGAAAGATTCTTTGAATTGATCAAATGTGAACTTACCATCTAACTGGAAAAGTGATACTTCATCAAGCTCAGGTGAGTAAAGTATTGGCATATCACCAGTACCCTTCATATCTTCATGACCAGAGAGATCTAGACATACCTCATCACCATACAAACCGGTTGCGATACCACCAATTAGATCTCTCATTGGTATACCAGCATCTGCCAATGCAGCACTGACTGCAATTGCAGCAGCAGTTCTTGAACCACCATCTGATTCAAACATCTGTACATGAATATCAATTGATGACCTTGGGAAATGTTTTGTAATCACCACAGAAGAGAATGCTTCGGATAATACTTTGGAAATCTCTTTCTCCCTTCTTGATGGGAATGATCTTTTGTAATCTCCAACTGAGAATGTTGCCATTCTATAGTTTATTTTTACATTAGCTCTATCAGATAATGCTAAAAATTTGGGATGTTGTTCTCTAGGACCAAATACGCTTGCAATCACCATATTTTTTCCTAGACGTACTTGAGATGAACCATCTGGACGTGCTAGATTTCCCACCTCTACTTTTAATTCTCTTAATTGTTTTAATTGTCGACCATCTGGTCTTACTGTTGCGGTCATAATATTCACCTAGTTATTTGAGTGCTCCTCCAATAAGAGCTTTATTCGATCAGTTAATCCACTCACATGTGCCTCACGTGATACCTGTCGAATTGCAGTCTGTGCCATTTCTTCATTCTCAAGGGTATCTGATTTTATCCAAACACGCCCATTCTGGCCAACTAATATTCTTGATTCTGTATGTTTCTTGATCATTGAGATCATACTTCCCTTCCTTCCAACTAATCTTGGGATGTGATTTGGATTGATCTCAATAATTCGACCACCATTCAATTTACCCAGACCATGATCTTTGGTTGTTAACTGAGGGTCTCTGGTTCTGTCAAAAGACACTATTTCAGCCCTGACTACCTCACCAGTATCATATATTCTTCTTGCATCGTCTTTGATCGGATCAAATCTCCCACGAACTGCATTTGAGGCCAAAAGTACTCCTGCATATGGTCCTCTGATATTTACCATCCATGAAGTTAATTTCACATCTTCAACATATCCAATTATGAAATCACCAACCTTAGGATAATAACGTCCTTCTAATGGTCTTACTCTTAATTCCTCTCGTTTCTCAAAGTAAGAGAACGTCCCTACAATCGTTGGGTAGTAACGTTTGTCAATTTTAATGACACCATCTCCGGCCTTGTAGTCACCCTCAGCAATTACTTGTCCTGGGGTAACTATATCTTTTACTTCTATATTTATAGTCATAAATCTTCATTCCTTAGAATTGAGCTGATTGTATATATGATAATTATAACCTTCATCGGTACCATCCTTAATAGTATTTTAACTGTTGATGGATTTCTTACCACTACTTTTTCTTTGCTCTTTTTTCTTTCCTATATCTACTTGACTCATCTTGAATTATAAACCAAATTATATAGTAACAAAAATTTTTAATCTGTTTTTTTTAATATCGACTATTTTTTAAAAATTAATTTTTATTATTAAAATATCAGCTAGAACGCTTAACTACCGTGGATCTGACCTTACCCTGTGAATAATCACTTACCTCTTCAAGTATACTGGCAACCATCCCTGCAGGTACTCTTGAGACAAGAGTAAGAGATCCATCAGAACCCCAGTTCTCTTTTGATACATCACCATAAGCTTTGATCATACCGTACAGTTTACCAGACAGTATTGCAGGTATGATAAATTCGATTGTGGCAGTTTCTATTTTGATAGGAAGTATACCCTGTATCTGAGTGATTATCTTCATTGCTTGATCTGCTGCGGCTTCATTCCTATCAATTTTTATTCCTGCCTGATCAATTGCTTTTTCAATTCTTGATGCGGGAATTGCAGTCTTAGTCTTTGGATTAACACCACGGGTCACAAGAAATTCAATTATCTCATCTCTTTTTTCCTTCAAAAATTGTTTTCTTTGCTCTTGTGTAAGTTGGAGATCCCCACGTTTCAGCATCTCGATTGCTATTTTTTTCTCATCAGAAGTGCCAAAAATATCAGATAATGTATCACCATCTGCTTTTAGACCTTTGGATAAATTTTCAAAAATAGTATAACCTTCAACTATGTCATCTATATTAATATCCTCTCCCTGACTAAATAGCCATGCCTGTTCTGGATTCACAATCATCTCTAATCTTTTACCATGTGATGAATATCGAACCAGGGTTAAATTACCTAAATCAACTCTTGAGGATCTATCCCCTGAACTTTTTGAAAAACTCATTTTTATTACCTAATATTATCTAATTCACTATTAATTATAAGATAAACGTTATAAAAATTAAGTATTGCACTGATTGGAGGAATTAGAGATCTATTCTTTTGGTCCGCTGTTCATAAAATAAAGAGTTATGAGAATAATACCTACAACAGTAGCCCAGAAGACAGATAAATGCATATCAGGTGTGAAATGATTAAAACCAGTATCTTTATCAGTACCCACCAATGCACCATTAATACCAAATAAAGGTTGGAACCATGCCATAAATCCAGTAATTATTACTGAAGGTACCAATTCAGACCATCCGGGCAATCTATTTCTTACTTCTGCAAAATTACCAAGTGATACTGTCAAATAGAAATAAAATACCAACAATAAAAGTACATCAACTATAACTAGAAGTAAATTGTATCGATCTTCCACAGGAATTTTAATATCTTTGTACAAGAACAGATACCATGCACCATTAGTATAGGGTGCGAAAGGAATTAACCATGTTAGTAAAAACACAACGGTTGCAATCAGAAATGAGATCAATCCTGAACGACCTATTGGATTTTCAATATATTTTTCTATGAATGACATTCATTCGAATTTTTTTTTTTAATCGTTTAAAGGTTATTACAATACGCGTTAAATATCACTTTTTTTTTAATCTCTTATCTGATCTACATAATTTTTATATTCGTAATCTCTCACTAAAAATTTGATATTATTATGATAATTCAATCTAGTTATCTCGAATATTTTAATAATTAAAAGATTATATTCAATTAATATGAGTAGAACAAGTAGACAGGATAAAGTGAGACGACCGGATCATTACCGTTGTTTAGCCTGTGGTGAGAGATTTAATGATGCAAAATTTACCAAGGAAATAACTCAAGGAATCCATTCTGCAGTAGCAACATGTCCAAAATGTGATTCAACCAATATAAAAATATCATGGTGGACTAAAAAACAGGAATAATATTATTCTGTCTAATAATGTCATATCATAAATGGCGCTATTATGCCTCTATTCTGATAACATCAAATTTCAATGTGAAGGTAAGATTATTCTCTGTTTTAAGTGTGATAAATTGATCATATAATTGATCGAGCTCAATTAATTCATTGTGTAAAATTATCTCCTCTTCATTTAATCTCTCATAAATTGAGATTGGAAACCTAGGGTAGCCCCTCTCAGCTGAAATTCTCAAATCTTCCATTATAATCAAATTTTCGGTGAAGGAAATATTATTTTTTATTCTGATTATAGCTGATTTTCTCAGATGTTCCCCAATAGTGAAAAAAATAGAACGATCACCTGTATTTGTGTAGTAACCCACTAAACTCACAACTACCATGAAACTTCCAGGTCTACCCGTTGTTTTCCTCCTCATAGGTCTTGAGGATGATACAATACATTTAACAAATTGAGAAGATGCATCAGTTAAATCTGCTTCGTCTTTTAATATAACAGAAATTGTAGATAGATGTTCTAGATCAAAAATCATACGCGGTAAATATCTTGCATGGATTTTAGGAAAAAAATAATAGATAATCAACCAGAGTATAAAACTAGCTGTCATATAGAATCCTAATGCAGCATTTAGTCTAACTGTTAGAAAATTCAAACCAAGATCAAAAACAAAAGGGAGGATAAAAACCAATTTAGAAACATTCAATGCACCCACTGCAATCCAAAAAATAATGAAAAAAATAAATATACTTATAGTAAAAGCAGGAATAATCGCTCTCCACGCGATTTTGAAACCGGTCGCCCTTTCATATGAGAAAAAATTCTGTAATTGTTTACCTTTATTTCTTCTACCCTCAAGCTTATCACCCTTGATAATCCATAGATTTGGATCTATCCATCTACCTATGAATCCATGACCAATCATCAAACTCTCTTTTTTCTGGAATTTATACTGTATTTTCCCAAGATAATTCAGAGTAAAACCTAATAATAACATTCCCACCACTAGACCAATAGATATTCCAATAACCACTGGTAGAGTATCAATGTTATAATTGAATGCAAATTTGAATAATTCAATAATTACAAATAGATTTATTGATAATGCTAATACACCACCTATTTTATTACCCAATTTTAGTGAATAAATTAGGGAAGCAGCAGGCCCTGTTTCATAATAGCTTGCCACCTCATTTGGAATGATATTTTTGGGGAACTGTTCTGAGCGACTATATGCATCACCAAAAAATAAACTTGCAGTGATCCGTTTAATTTTATAGAGTTGATACTTTTCTACCATCAAGCTAGGTAGAAGTTTTCTACCAGAGTGCCCGAAGAATTTTATTTCATATATCTCAGACCGGGGTATCTGGGTATGTAGAATTAAAACTGTTATCAGATATATCAAACTTAATTTGTTGAGAATTAATAATAATAACACATCAAATGAATGCAATGATAATAATCTTTGAAGTGTTGTTCTTCTCGTTATGGAAATCAATTGATCACTTATCTGTGAAAGATTAACCTCTGTGAAACGATATTTTAGATTCATAAAATACAGACTCACCCAAGCGTTCATTGATATTGTTAAAACCATTTCAAATAGTCTAATTTGATTTTTAATTGAATTTTGGAATTGCAGCAATCTTAGCGATACAATTGGTAATATATGTAACCAATTATAGATTCTACCCATTATATCTAATCTATGAAAAATAATCAGATCAGAATTGAATAGAAAGAGGATAGGCATTAGATTAGTCAGGAAAAGTATTAAACTAACGGTTCTGAGCAAGGATGGGTATTTGTACTTGCTAATACTAAGTACCCTTTTTTTTGTGAATGTTTGTGAAATCTGATGCTCACTCAGAAAATATATTGAATAATACAAAACTAATGTTACTACTATCCCAACTATATCAGCAGATATAATTTTCATAAATATCAATAATAGCCCTATATATTGAATGAAATGTAATCTGTGTTCACCGATGATTGTATCAATTATTGTTTCATTCTTTATGTCCACAAATATATCAGATCCAAATCTGATTCTTCCATGTCTGTCAAGCGGCTTGATATTTGTGAACATATACTCACCTCATTCTGTACCATAGGTCAGAAAATTTCTGCAGTTTATCAATAATTTAGAGATAAATTTGTCTGGAGATACTTTTTTTGGCAATATCATTGTTTTTCCAGAAATACTCTGAATTATCAGTTTAGAACCACCAATTGGTAATAATAACAGCAAACTTAGTACAGAAAAAGAGATCATAAAAAATGCAATCAATCTGAAAAAATTGAATATTGATGGCAGAAGTATAACCTTACCAATACTATCTAAAATCAACCATCCAATAGATATTCCAAAAATTGATAAATAAATAGATGGGATTTTCAACGCAGGAACGCCTATATTTATACTCTCCACATGTTCAAAATGCAGATCAATATAACCATAGAGATCATTTGACTTGAATATATATTTAGTGTAAAGATTTCGTTCCAATTTAATTATTCTGTATTTTGTTATTGAGTAAATAATGGTTGTTTTGGAATTAATTGTATAATATATTGTTCCTATTAAAAAGGAGATTGTTAGTAATATCCAGAAGCTACTCTCTGTTGTTGCTTGAATGAATGAAAAAGTAGTACTAATGAAAAATACAATAGAAATCAGGATATTCTTCGTCTTCAGTTCATTATATGAGAAGATCTCATCAAGGGTCTCACCAACTATCAGAAATTTCTTTATAGTCTCAGCTAATTCGGCATTATTATCCAATTACAACCTCTCAATATTGATTGATTTTTACATATTTAAATACAGGTTTATTTAATTTAGCTATATTGATATTATATTTAAACTCGTTCAACATAAATTCGGACTGATACACCGTCTATCTTGTTTATAACAGCTTTATCATGATCCTGTTCTAGTAATTTATCAGCCTGCGTTTCAACCATAACATATTCTCTGAACTGTTTTAGTGCCTCGGACACAACTGTATCATCTGAATTCATATATACATTTATCCTATCAAGATAATCAAAATCATTCTGTTTTCTCATCTCCTGTATATATCTGACCAATCCTCTTGCAAATCCTTCTAATTTGAGATTTTCTGTTATCTCCTTGTTGAGAAAAACACTTACATTCTTATTCTGACCCATTGCATATCCTTCTTTTGCATCTGAATGGACCAATAACTCCTGTGAGGTGAATTCCCAATCACTATCATTGATTGTTATCTCAACTTTACCAGTTCTCTTTATTGAATTCACAACTCTTTTTGCCTCATCTTTTGGTAGGTTCTCAAGATGGTTCTTTATTGCCTTGATCTCTCCTTTCACCTGTGGTGCAAGTATTTTCAGCATCGGTTGCACCCTATAATTCACAAGATCGCCATCATTCTTCACTTGAGAGAGCTTCTTCACATTTATCTCATGTTTAAGTACCTCAACCAATTCTTTTGATATCTTATCACCATTCTCAACAACAACTATCATCTCAGATAATGGTTGTCTGGCTTTTATACCAGCATCTGCCCTTGCAGATCGACCTGCATTGGTAACTGCCAGTGCAAGTGCCATTTTCTTCTCAAGATTAGAATTTATCCATTTTTTATTTGCAGTTGGGAATAAATGCATATGCAGTGATTGTGGTAATGTATTATCAAGTCTATACTCCAGGTTCTGATATATCTCCTCGGATAAATAAGGTGTCACTGGTGCCATTATTCTTGCCAATGTGGTCAACACATCATAAAGTGTATCATAGCCTGATTTTTTATCCTCAGTCATATCACCTGAATAAAATCTCCTTCTTGATCTTCTGACATACCAATTGCTTAGCTCTTCAAGTACAAAGTAATCCATTGCCTTGGTGGCTGAATGAAAGGCTATATCCTCATATCCCTTGCTGACATCGTTTATAAGACCCTGTAGTCTTGACATTATCCAACGATCTATCTCAGCTCTATCTTTCATAGCCATTCTATTATCTGGATTATAATTATCCACATTGGCATTTGTGACAAAGAATGAATACACATTCCAAAGAGTATTGATCACTCTTCTCTGTGCTTCAAGTACCAGATTTGTACCAAAACGCATTGGATTCCATGCAGGGTTAAAACTCAAGTACCATCTTGTTGCATCAGCACCAGCAGTATCAAATAGCTCTTTTGGTCTTATTGTATTTCCCTTACTTTTACTCATCTTGGATCCATCCTCTGCAAGTACATGGTTCATACAGAGCACACTTTTGAATGATGTCTTGTCAAATAATGCAGTACTTATTGCCAGAAGTGAATAAAACCAGCCTCTTGTCTGATCTATTGCCTCAGTTATGAAATCATATGGAAATACATTCTCAAATAATTCTTTGTTCTCAAATGGATAATGGAACTGTGCAAATGGTGCAGAACCTGAATCATACCATGTATCGATCACATACAATTCTCTTTTTTTCATTCCACCACAACTACATTTCCATTTCACATCATCCACATAAGGACGATGCAATTCAAAATCATCTGGAAGTGAGCCTGCTTTCTCAAGTAATTCATCTTTTCCACCTATAAATTCAAATTCTCCACATCCATCACAGGTCCAAACAGGTAATGGAGTACCCCAGTACCTACTTCGGGATAGGTTCCAGTCCACAACATTACCTATAAAATTACCAAACCTACCCTCTTTTATGTAATTTGGTTGCCAATATATATCATTATTATTTTTTACCAGATTGTCTGTTAGCTTACTCATGGATATAAACCATGATTCAGTACCATAATAAAGAAGAGGAGTATCACATCTCCAACAATGGGGATAGCTATGCATATAATTCTCTCTTCTGAGAAGTTTACCCTCCTCTTTCAACATTTTTATTATTTTTTTATCTGCATCTTTTACCCACATACCTGCAAGTGGAGGTACATCCTCTGTGAATTTACCCTCAAGATCTACCGGGTTCAGTACTGGTGCACCATATTTGTTTCCAGTTGCTGCATCATCAGCACCAAATGCAGGTGCAGAGTGTACCACTCCAGAACCGCTATCAAGAGTAACATATTCTGCCAGTGTTACTTTGAATGCAAATCCCTTAACATCTTTGAAAAATGGAAATATTGGTTCATACTGTTTACCCTCAAGTTCTTTACCTTTGAACCTCTGAAGTATCTCGGGTTTCTCCTCCACCTTCAGGGCCTTCTCTAATAAACCCTCTGCCAGTAGTAATTTCTCTCCCTCATGCTCCACAACCACATAATCAAGATCTGGATTGACTGATAACATCACATTGGCAAGCAAGGTCCAGGGTGTGGTTGTCCATGCAAGATACTTCACGTCATCCATATCTTTAGATTTGAATTTTATGAAGATTGCTGGATCAGTCACATCTTTATAACCCTGTGCAAGCTCATGTGAAGAAAGAGTAGTACCACATCTTGAACAGTAGGGTGCAACTCTAGTTCCCTTGTATACATATCCTTTTTCATAAAGTGTCTTCAGAGACCACCATACACTCTCTATATAATTATCAGTCATTGTTACATAAGAACTATCCAGATCCAACCAAAATCCTATTCTCTTACTCATCTGCACCCAATCATCAGTATATTTCAATACACTTTCTCGACACAGTTGGTTGAATTCCTTTATTCCATACTCCTCAATATCATTTTTTGAGTTGAAACCCATTTTTTTCTCTATCTCTAGCTCTACTGGTAATCCATGACAATCCCATCCACCTATTCTTGGCATGACATATTTGCCCTTCATCGTCTGATATCTAAGCATTATATCTTTCAGTGTACGAGTCAATCCATGACCCATATGGGGTACATTATTTGCAGTGGGTGGACCTTCCAACCATGTATAGACATCGCTATTTTTCTTTCTCAGTTCCTGGGTTTTCTCATATATATTGTTATTTTCCCAGAATTCAAGTATTCTCTCTTCCATTTCAGGGAAATTATTTCTAGCTGAAACTGGAGAGAAGCTCAAATTGGACTCCTTACTTTTACTCATTGTAAATTACCTCTCAAAAAATCGAGATTATCAGGTGTCCTTAGATTCTTTAGAAAATTAGAAGTTATTAAGAATAAAGCAACACATCCTGATTACCTTAATACAATAATCTACCAATGGTATATATATCATTCTAAATTTTACACTTGATTTTTAGAATTAATACATACTAATTTTCAATATTCATTAAATTTTTATCTATTTTTTTATTTAGTTTATTTCTCATTCTTTCAGATTTTGAATTATCTAGGTTTTTCAGAATATTTATCGATTGCATATACAATCTATTTGCAATCTCCTCTGCATCAAATGATGAATTCTTCAATTGCCAATCCCCCTCTTTCTCAATTGATTTTGCCAGAATCATAGTATATTTATTCTTAAGGTTAATATTGTCGATATCATCTGCAAGATCAATTATCTTCTCAAATAGATCTTTTTTATTGTTGTAATTATCAGTTACAATCAATATATTCTCATATAGCTGAATAAGTTCATTAACTATTGGTATACGTCTTTCATCCTCATTGAGAAATTTCAGATTATTCTGTATGATATTGTAGTATTTAGCCTTGGTAATTGAATCTGTGCAGTTGACTGCAAGATCCATTGCATTCTTAGTAGAGAATTTAAGTGAAAGTATTCCAATTCTCTGATATAATTTGATTATATTCTCATTTTTATTAGAAAATTCCCATGCCTTGAGCGCTCTATAGGTAAAGTAAAGCATATCCTCAAAATTTTCATTCTTGACACATACTGATGAAAGATGCTCAAATGTTTTTGCTGCATCCACATATCTACCAGTAGTGTAATGAGCATTTGCCTCATCAAGAATTGTTCTGAATTGTATATCCTCGTTTGATTGCATAGGATATATTGATTATTTTAGTATATAATCTATTGAAATGATAATATTAGATTGATAAATTGATTACTATCCCGGAATAAAGTGGATAAGGTCGAATTTTACCTTTTGTAGTATTTGTTAGTTGAATAAGATGTTCTTTGGTAAATGGTAGATTAAACTGATTAAACTTCTTAATTGCACTAAAATATGCCAGAATCTCATTACGATCAATTCTGTATTTCTCATCCTGATATTTCTCATCTATCTCCTGTTTAACCTGATTTCCAAGTGTAATTAGTTGATTAATTATCTCTTCAGAACTCCATTGATCTATTTTTGACAGTATCATATCTAGAAGTTGAGTTAGATCCATAATTTCCATAGTATCATTCATAATCAAAAAATCATTTTAGTATTTAATACGATTTTGATAAATGAAAAATTACTTCTAAATATATCAAAATTATGTATTTAGCTATAAAAATAAATATGAATAATTAGCAGACAGAAAAATTGTCAATATAGCTTTTTTTGTGTGAAAATCTTATATCAATTTATTCTTTGAGACAATCTAAGGAAGTGCTAGCCAATTGAAAGTGAAAACTAGAAACTACATACTGATACTGTTTTTATTCAGTCTGCTCATAATTTCACCAAATTATTTTGATTTTTCATATGAGGATAATACCTCATTAGATAGTATAGAAATTGATCATCAGAACATAATTAAATCAATATCCAATTTAGATAACAAGTTATTATCAGATAGATACTCAATAAATAATGTAAAAATGGAGACTAATGATAAAATCAGGTTGAATGATTTTCAGGGGAGCAATACTGCATTATTGGGAATTGAGAACCAGACTTCAGATAGTGGTTTTACATTTGAGTATATTCAGAGTGAGGCTGATGATGGTACTCTCACAAATAATGCAAATAACTATAATTTCACTGTTACATCACTTAACAGCACAGGGTATGATAAACTGGAGATTGATGTTGATACATATACTCCTTCAATGAATTTTACTGTTGAAAAAGATAGTGCAGATACAATACAAATGCAGAATGTAGGTGTTTTATCACAGGGTGCAATGCTTCCAGAACTTAAATTTGGTAACCATTCTGTATTCATTAATCGTTTTAATTTATCGCTACTACTTGGAGTAGGAATTGATCTAATTGGCGAAATATGGAGTGCTTCTTGGAATGGATCAACATTAACTCCTGATGTTATGTTACAAACTACTACTACACCAATATCAGCTACTTCAAATATAGTTGCTGATTTCTTTTTCAATAATATTGTTGCCATAAATTCAAGTAATACATATACAAATAGTACGGGTGGATACATTTTTTTCACCATTAGGAGAAATGATACATCAACAAACAATGTTATTATTTATTCTCAAGCCTATGGCGCAGATGGAATGGATGGTAAAACATATTCTAATGTTTCGAGTGTAACTAATATCTCACCAACAAAGCCATCCGATTGGACTGAAGAAAGTTTTGACCTCACAATTGAGTATTCTGCGAGCTTTGAATTCAATCCATATGATATTAACACCATAGTTGCAGAGCCAGTTGGTGCAGCAGGTACTATTGTAAAAACAGATGGAAATTATACAGATAATATTTTCAGATCAGGCCCCACAACTTACAGAGTGAAATTTGATGATACCAAGGTATTTGGATATAATACTTTCATTAATATCACCTATACCAAATATCTAAGCACAGAAAAACTAGCAAGTGTGAGTTATTCGGTATCACCCAAATACAGTGAATTGAACTGGACTATTGACTATACAAATACATTCACCAACGCATCTGTGAATATACAACAATTATTTTACATACCAAGTAATTTCACTGATTTCACGGTATATGATGGTGCCACGCTACTAACTCTTTGTGTTGATTACCTTATCAATCCAGGTGGTATCAATCAGACCA
>JAJRQD010000133.1 GCA_024280435.1 archaeon
AAATAATTCATTATAATACCTTGCTACCTCATCTCTCAGTTCAAATATTCCCCTGGAAATAGTGTACTGAGTAAATCCATCTTTGATAAACTCAGCTGTTTTTTCTAGAACTATATCTGGTGGTTGATAATCTGGTTGTCCTATTTCAAGATGATAAACTTTTGTTCCAGTTGCTTCTAGTATTTTTGCCTCTGCAAACATTTTTGCAGTAGCTGAGCCCTTTACATTGGAGAGATGATGGGAATATTTCATTCGAATTTGATGATTTATAGTATCTTTGAAAAATATTATCAATGAGGTTTGATTCATTGTCTATTATACATTAATAGCTTTGCTAATCTCCTCCACAACCCTCTCTGCAGATCCCTGTATCAATCCAATTATATTTTTGGACAGATCGCCATCTTTATCAAAAATAAGAATTGCAGGTACAAACATCACTCCAATAGACATGAAATCAATATTATCCTCTACTGGATTGATTTTGGTGTAAACAACTTTTGCATTTGATTGTTCTATTAATTTATCAAATTCAGGTGTTAATACCTTGCAACCTGAGCATTGAGAATGGCTGAAATATGCAACTATTGTTTTATTACCCAGATTATCTTTGATCTTGGGGATTTCTTTGATTGATTTATATTTCTTGAATCTGGATGCGATTATCTCAGAACCATCTTTTCCTTTTTTACCAAGCATTGAGTTATTTTTCCTTAAGAATAATACAATGACAATTATCACTGCTATTGATATAAGTGATATAGTTAAACTGTCCATAATTAGGTCTGTTTGTGATATTTAATTAATATTTAGTGCGTAAATATCAATTTACGTGTGTTATTTTTGTTATTTCAATTTTTATTTCAGTTACTTATAAGTTCAGCTTCAGGATATGTACCCATCCATGCGAAATAATACACAGGAGCAGTGATTTTGAATGAGCTCAGCGTTTCAGAGCCATCATAGAAGGAATTATTTTTTTCATCAAACGTAACTGTCTCACTCTTAATAAATGAGGCAAATTTTATGCCTGTATTATGATCATAGTGGATATACAGGGATTTATCCTCAAAGGTGGTTGTAATTGATGATTTATCACTGAATGAGCTTAATGGTACTAATATTGATTTATCTTCTATAACTACACCAAGGCACTGTGTTTTCAAAGGCAATTTATCTGCTTTTCTTCCAGTTGGGAATAGAGGTGGCCCGTCTGATTTTTTATGAATATCAATTATTTTGTGGAGATACTTATTTCCCATTTTAAGGATTGGTGAATATTTGAAATTGGCTACCACTGTATCTGGATGTTCTTTCTTCCAATGCTCCCATGAAATCTGTGAAACTTCTATAAATTCTAGATCTGAGATATTTTTACCATGCAGTGCTTTTCCGGTGATCTGTTGCCATAGATTTCTTTTTTGATCAACAATTACCAGGTTTGATCTAATTATGGGTACTGCTGCATGGAATTTCCTCTCAATTCCATTTACCATACGATTAAATGCATGGGATGAATTACATAGGCCACAATGGGTTATGGCAATTTTTTTATCTCCAAAGGTATCATTAACAATATGATTCATCATTAGTTTTTTCAACGGATATGCTCTTACTTCCCCATTTACAACAATTCCAACAACTTCATGCCCAAAAAGAATATCTCCAAAATCTTTCTCTGCTTTTTGTATATCCACAAATTCAATGTTATCCACTGCTTTGAATATTCCTGGGAAGCCGATAGTTTCCCATACTAAAATAATTATTATCAGTGTTGTTGCAAGCTTGAAACTCCAGTTTGTTACTATATTCTCTGTGTAGATCAGATACAGTGCTGAAATGTATGTTGAAAGTATCAATAATAGATGGGTCATCAGCATTTCAGAGATCCATACCAATTTAACACTGTGTATGTTCATTTTCGAGAACATACCACCTCTGTTGAAAAATAGAAATAAACTAGTTATGGATGATATGATTAATAGTATTTGTACGGTTGTTTCAGTTGTCATTGTCATATTATACCTCAATATACACAATATAAAGGTATTTCAGGTTAATATATGATTTTGATTTTTTAAGTTTAGTTCTTCAATTTTAGCCTTGAGAGTGGATATTTTACTGAATTCAATTGTGCTTACCAATATTCTTTTTCTGTATTTGATATGATATGAACCTGAATTATTTTGTTTTTCCTCATATTTAATCTCTCCAAATTTTGTTATTTTTGAGGTGAAAGTTAATTTTAAGAAATTGTTACGTATGATCAAATTATTATTCTGTAGATAAATTCTGATGTTACTGAAAATCTCTGAGCTAATAATTAAAATTTTGATATTGATTATAGGAATAACAATGAGTAATAGAACTGTGTAATATAAAATAATAAGATCCCGGTCGAATGGTAGAAAAAATGGAATTATGGAAAATGAATATATTGTACCATTTAGAGATATAAGTATCAAATAAAGTATTTTAATAATTCTAATCCGTGTAATACCTTTTATTTTTTCTTTTGCAGTTTGATCAAATAATAGTTCTGCATCCATATTATTCAATTCCCAGGTATTATGCATCTCAATAGAGTTAAACTTCAATAATTTTGTATATAATGATGTTATAAATATAGAAATAATAAAAGTTAGGAAAGCAAGTATTAACCTTACTGAAAAAAGTATATTGAATATTACTACATTATTAATTATCTGAGCTGAAAAAATAAAGTACATGAATGCAGCTGAGAGAGAACCTAGTAATATGTATTCCAAAGAATTTAATCGAATTTTATCATCAATAAATCTCATCATTTTTCTGTGTGTTCAAGTAATAAATAAAGTAAACTGATAAAGCATGTAATGATACTATATTTTTGAAATATAAAATATAATTATCATATATTATTTTCTTCTAATAAACCGACTGAACCTTCTGATTAATCCTATTTTACTTTCAAGCCTAACCACTTTTGATACTTTTTTGAAACAGTAATGTTCGCTTTCAGTACCCGGAACTGGAAAACACAGGTCCACAGGTATTCTTCCAATATCTAGTAGAAAATCTTTCTCTATATTGATTTGAAGCACATGAGTTTCCGCATCATAGTGAAACAGAACTTTACCCTCAAATTCAATTGTGGTGGTTGTATTTATATCATGCATTTTATCATTACTTGCAATATCCTCTATCATATTGCTCCCTCATGTATAAACTTGTGAATTATCTCTCGCATGTTATCAAGGCCATCATTTGTCACGCAAGATGTCTGATGATATTTTACAAAATTTGTATTTGAATCCAACAATTGCATGATCATATCACTTGATACATTGGAATTAAGGTCTGATTTATTTCCTATCAGAATAATCTTTGGTTGCTCTATATTCTTGGTGACATAATGGTTATTTATCACCTCGTACCATTTAGCGATGTTTAACAGGCTCTCAAGTTTGTTGATATCAAACATAAGGAAAATAAGATTTACGCCACCCAGTACAAATCTTTTCATCTCTTTGATAGCTATCTCAATTCCCTCATTAGATTGACCCGCTATATCAAAAAAAATTACTTGACATTCGTCATCAAACTTCAAAACATGAAAATCAAACAATACAGTTCTCTTCAGATCTGCTATATCAGTTTTGAATTTATCATCTGATAGAAGTTTAAGCAATGATGTTTTACCGACCTGGCCATCGCCTACTGTGAGGATCTTGATCAGTGTTTTCTCCACAAATAATATATTTATTCCTTATATTAAAATTTTGGCAATACAAATTATGGTTAATATGAATGAAATTCTGATTTTATTTACTTTAAATTATAATGCATTGAGAATTGTCTGGATATTAGATCCATTATTATCTCATACTCATTGATTGAGCAGATAGCAGTGAATGATCTCAGCTCTTTTGCAGGAATTATGTTGTCCATAAATAATTGTAGTTGAACAGTTGAGCCAGGGTCATTTATTGGGCAGATATCAGTAATTAGGAAATATGGTGATAATTTATCCATAATCTGATAATATGCATTTCTGATAGATTCCATGTAATTAAGGATTATGTGTCTAGTTGCAGTCTCATCTATTCCATCTAATTTATCAAGTAATTTTGAAACCCATCTGTATTTTGTTTTACTAGCTTTCTGATGATATTTTTTCTTATCAATTTCAAATCTATTCAGAGCTTCATTTGTACTAATCTGATTTTGAAATAACTCTTCATCCTTTTTTGGTATTTTGAATTGATTTAAAGTTGTTATGATGATTGATTGCAATACGCTATCCTCTGAAATTATACATATTGATTTTCCAGAAATTATATCTGATATTAACATACCCATTTTTTTACCAATATATTTTTTCAATAGTGAGAAATTAATCTGCTCCTCTTCCTCTATTTTTTGTGAAAATGAATGTTTATGGCCTCTGTATTCCCCATTCTGATCTAGTGTGATAATGTTCCAGTGAAACTCTTTGTTTTTCTTATGGCCCACATGTACAGTTGTGATCTTACCAAATAGCATGTTTTCCTCTATCTCTTTGTTTTCAATTTCAATATCTGGATCATTCTCTCTGATAAAATCATGACAGAGCTGGCATTCAAATTGGAAATAGGTCAAACTCATTCAATATAATGTTCTAGATTTCAAGATTTAAATTAATTTACCTCAGTTATAATTTGCTTGACAGGATTCTCACTGAAATAATACAAATGTTAGTAAATGTGATATCAAATTGCTGATACAGACAAGTTATTAATCTTTTGTTATAATATAGTTAATATGAAAGTTAGATTAGATGGCACAGATATGCTGATACTCTATCACCTCAGATCTGATGGAAGGATGTCATTAACAAATCTTGGTAAAGAATTGGATCTTACTCCTGCAGCAGTTACATACAGGTTGAATAAACTGATTGATTCAAATGTTATAAAA
>JAJRQD010000134.1 GCA_024280435.1 archaeon
CCCAAATTTTGCAACTGCTGTCAGATCTCTGGTGATCCAATATTGTTGCAGTAGTGCACGTTTTCTGAAGTCCATTGCAGTCCATCTCTCTACAATTGGAGTATGCTTCTGTATTCTCTTCAACCAGTTGGTGATTGCACTATCAGACATCTGCTTCTTTGTCTGACCCATAGTTATGAAATAATATGGTACTGGCGCAAGTGTTCTTTTTCTCCATTTCTCATATACCTTGAGGAAGCTAATAGTTCTTCTTGGAAGAATTATTGTTCTGTACTCCCTCTCTTCCTTTCCAATGGATAGTGATTTAATTCTTACCTGCCTTGCCTCTATATTAACATCTCTTAACCTGAGATTAGTCAGCTCTTTCAGCTTAATCCCGGTTGCAAATAGGAAAATAAGTATCGTTCTATCTCTAATATTCTTGGCATGCAATAGTAGATTATCAAGATCTTTACTGGTAATGATACTCTTGGCAACAATTCGTTGTTTTTTCTTAGGCTTCTTCTTGGGTTCTTCTTTATCATCTTCCAGCTGTCGCAGTACATTTGCAGTATCATCAGTTGAGATCTTTACCTCTACTTTACCACTATCCCTCATTTTTTTCTCATAGGCAAGATATAACCTCATCGGATTATCCCGTTTGTAATAATCTGCCTGAATTAAAGTACGATAGAAAGTATTTATTGCAGTTCTGATATTTTTACTATCACTATCAAGGAAGAATTTCTTGATATCATCAAGAGTTACATCCCATAGACTTCTTTTACCTTCTAACAGTAGATCACTCAATTCATTTATCACTTTCAGATATTTCACTCTGGTTGTTGGCTCAAGTGTATTGTAGGTATTAAATATCTCAATTGCTTCTGCATTCTTTGCAGCATTCTTCTTCTTACTTGAAAAAGGTCTGAATGACATCTATCTCTATTCCTCCTCTGGTACCATGGAAAATCCGATCTCATATGCAGCCTCTTCTATTGCATCTGTGATCAACATCTCCTTCCACCCTGGCATGTTATCTAACTGATTATTCAGATAATGTTTCAAAGTAGAGTCAAGCTCTATATGTTTGATAACAATAGATAATTCCATTACTCTACCTTGATCTGCAATGAATTTCTTCACCCTGTCATATATAGTGCTCTCAAGATCAAGATCCAGTATATCCGCAGTCTCCTCTTCCTCTGTATCTTCACCTTTTAATTTGGATATCTTCTTACTACGGGCTACTCCTAGTTTCTGAGAGTCAATCAAAGTACGTGCAAGAGAGTTGAACATATCCTGTAACATATTCAATCTGAAATCCATTCTCTGCTCAAGGTTCAATAGTGATGATACCACGAGATTTAACATCTCATCCTCCTCATCCTCCTCTTCTGCCTCCTCTTCCTCTTTTTTGAAAAGATATTCCTCTACAATCTGATTGACAACTGACGTTAAACTGGCTTTGTTCTCCTCAGCTCTTTTATATAGCTCGTCTTTCAGATCTTTTCTTATTCTAACATGTATGAAAGAAAATTCAGTATCTTTTGCTTCAATTTTAGTTCGTGCTGAATCGGATGAGGACATTGTTACAATAACAATAATGACTCACTATAACTTAAATATTACTTATTGTGGTTCATCATCTTACTATTTTGATTTGAAAATATTTACCTATAATTCACAGAATGTCATTTACTGAAAAATACTGATCATCTTATTTGTACATACGAATTTTAAGTTGAAATTAATTTCAATAGGATATTAATATTCGATGAACATATTTCTGAGATAATTATGTATGGATTGAATTTGATTTATTGTGAATTTTATTATCCTAATGATATAACTCTTATAAATAATTAACATTTAAGATAAATGGAATCAAAATGTTTGGTGGTAAAAAACAAAAGACACTGTTTGACTATGTTGAAGGACACAATCCATATTTCTCAATTGATAATATGGATGTTCCAAAATATCTAGAGGGTGTAGCAACTCAAGAGCACAAAGAATTGGAAGATATGATGGCTGAGTACTGGGATTTGTTACATCCTGCTGTATGTGACTTCATCAATTCATCTGCATCTATAATAAATAAAATTATGGCAGAACTTGGTGAATCAAGAGATAGTATAGAGAATGCTAGAAGACAATTGACATTTGAACAACAGAACGTGCAGGATCTTAGTGATAAGGTCAGAGAGATAAAAGGTGAATTGCAGAGCGTTCTTGTGGTAAAAAGAGACCTGGAAACAAGACTTGAGGATGAGAGAGCAATGATGGAGAGTCAGTTCAAAGAGGAAAAGAGAGCTCTGGAGTTAATTGCAGAGAGTAAAGTTAGTGATGGCAATATTGATAGTATTATTGAACAGGTAAAGGCCGGTGCAGGTGATAATGCCGAAGTACAGCGATTGAAGAAGAAAGTTGCAGATCTAGAATCACAGATAAAACTTGAGAGAGAAGAGAATGAGAAGATACAAACTGAATTATCTACCAGCTTCATGGAGAAGATACAGAGATCAGATGAGATAATCAAGAACCTCAAAGCAAGACTCAAAGACTAATTTACATAATATCGGACTGAATACAAAATATTCACAATATTCACAAATTTACTTATATATATTTCTATAAGAGAGTCCACATTCTTATATTTAATGCATATTTTTATGATATGTGTCTATTTTTTGAAATAAATGTACAATAAATTCTCTGCATAAAATTGCGTATAGTTAACAATATGTCCTCTAATAATTTTTGCAATTACTCACTATTATCGATCTTCCATAGCTATACGCGTGAAATTAAATGTATTGTAAAAATGTTTTGAACTACTGATTCCCAACCATAATTATTTAAATAAAAATATTTATGGTAATTTAGAAGGAAAAATTATGAGTACACCAGTTTTAAAAGTGTCTGGAGTCGGTCCTAAGGCTGCTGAAAGGCTTGCTGAGGTAGACATCACAACTGCTGAACAACTAGCAGCTGCATCAATAGAGAAATTAGTTGAAGTTGGATTGACTGCAAAAAGGGCAGAAAAATTCATTACTGCCGCAGGTCTACTTCTCGGTACTGCACCAGAGGAGAAGCCAAAGAAGAAGGCTAAGAAAGAGAAGAAGGTTGAGGAGACTCCAGTAGAGGAGAAGCCAAAGAAGAAGGCTAAGAAAGAGAAGAAGGTTGAGGAGGCTCCAGTAGAGGAGAAGCCAAAGAAGAAGGCCAAGAAAGAGAAGAAGGTTGAAGAGGCTCCAGTAGAGGAAAAGCCAAAGAAGAAGACCAAGAAAAAAGAAGTACGTGAAGATCAGAGATCGCCAGTTCCAAAAGGTATTCCAACCAAAAAGAAAAGAGGTATACAAGTTAGGGCAGTTGATGATGAAGATCGAGAGTTTACTCGTGTAGAGAAAGAAGTTGGTTGGAAGGTTGATGCAAGAGAGCTGACTGAAGAAGAGAAGGAAGAGAAAAGAATTAGATTAGAGATGATGAATCTCAAAGCTAAGATTACCCGTCCAATTCCAAGCAAGCCTGAACCGGTAAAAGCAGTAAAAGCCAAAAAGAAAGCAAAATCAGAGAAACCAGTTAAACAGGAAAAAGTAAAGAAAGAGATCAAAAAAGTCAAAAAGAAATCAAAGAAAACAATTGAATACTTTGATACTGAACTATATCCTGTAAAAACTGGTGCAAGAAGACGTGGTGTAACTGCAAAATCGACTGGAGAATCCAAACCAAGAATAAAACTTGAAAGGGATACATTAATTGGTGAAATATCTTCACACAGGAGATCAAGAAGAGTTATACACCCACATCAGGTGATTGTTGAACTTGATGATGACCTAGATGCCTCACCAGATACACTTGTAGGACAGAAAGTATACTTCGTATTTCCAGATACTGGTAAAAAGATGGCTGGAAGCATTGCAAAAAGATTTGGTAAGAAAAGTACAAGAAAAGTTCTAGTTTATTTCAAAAAAGGTGTACGTGCTGAGGGACTTCACCAGAAATTACTCATCAAATAATTAAATTTAAAGTACTAAATTAAATAATGTGAATTATTATCGAATAAAAATTATCGGATTAATTATATAAAATCACATGAGATTTTGTTTTGGCATAAGAAATTTGACTAGGATTGCACTTAGTATAGTTAATAAAAACATCAGCAATATCAGTGTCCAAAAGTTAATTTGTGGTACTGGTACATTCATACCCCAGATGCTTGAGATAATTGTTGGGATCACAAGTATTGAACCAATTATTGCTAACCAGTAAAATTGTTTGTTCATTGTATTTGATGCAATAGCCAGCTGCAGGTTGATAATATTGGATAGGTTCTCTCTCTCTGTCTCAATTGAATCAAGAAGGAATTTGGCCCTGTCTTCTGGTTGTTCAGATACTTCCTCAGCTATTAATTCTGGTACCATCCCACTCTGTATCTCTCTTATTGGCTCTAAATCTGCTTTGATCAATCTACTTGCATTAAACAATCTACCTTTCAATACCAACAGTGATGTTAGTAGTTTGTTAGATAGGGCTGATCTGATGATCTGTTTCTCAAGTTGGTCTATGTAGTCCTCAACATGATCTAGTACTCTGATACCCATCTCCAAAAGCTCTGTAAGTATGAAGTTAAATAATGTGGTAAGGTTGTACTGCTTGTTTCTATGCAGTAATTTGGCCATTATCTCCCCAACGACATTCTGTGGGAATGAGCTCAGACTATATATCTTATTTCTCAGAATAATAAATGTCATCTGTAACTGGAAATCATCTGATGAGAATATTTTCTTTGTTGGTACTGCAATAACAATAACTGTGAATGTATCCTCGTTATCTTCTAGCGTTTGATAATTTGCGATCCTAGGTCTTTGTTCCTCCCTTAAATCCTCGATAAAGCCTGTGGAGGTATCAATCGCTTGAGGAACAACTTTCTCTATCTTATCACTCTCAACCAGATTGATCCACATCAGATGGTTCTTTCTGGAATCATCGAATTCGTTATATTTCTGCAGTACAATTTCCTCTGCAACACCATTTTTATCAAAAAATAATGTGCGTGTCATATCCTTTTTCTATTTCATAGTAACATAAAACTTTTCCAAACAAAATCAATAAATTATTGAAAAAGTAATAGATAAAAGCTATTCAAAATTATTATATGGGTTAAAAGGTGCAAATTGGGCATTTGAATGATATTTGGCTATGCATATCTCTAAAATATCGTGGAAATTCTTGTTTGATAGGAACCCATTCTTATTAAAATATTTTAGCTGTGCGAAAATAGTACCTATGTCGGGTATTGCAGACATCAAAATATCTGCTTTCATCTCGCAACTCTCATCTGACAATTGTAATATTTTCAGTACTACATTTCTTGATATATCCAAATCTGAGATGCTATGTGCAAAATTTTCACGGAAACTAGCTACCTCATCAAAATTGGTTGTTGCCAAAAATAATTCTCCTTTTAGTAGGACTGAAATCTAGCACTTAAAAATGTAACTTCATTGGGTTTATTTTTTTTATTAATTTACATACAATTATTGTGAATGACATTTTGAGCTATTCAAGCATACAAATAATAATATTGAACTTATCATATTGTAAAATTTAATAGCTATAAAAAGATATGAACCTTAATGAATAAGGATACTCAAAATGTTGTTTTATTAATTGTTGATGGATTTGGTATTGCAGCAGATACTCCTGGTAATGCTGTCACAAATGCCAAATCATCTATGTGGGATAAGCTCCGGCAGAAATATCCACATATTGCCATTGATGCATCTGGAAATTCAGTAGGTCTACCTGCTGGTTATATGGGAAATAGTGAGGTGGGTCATTTAACAATGGGATCTGGAAGAATTACCTATCAATCATTAGAATTGATCAATAGATCATGTGATGATAATTCCATTGCTGATAAATCAGTGATCCATGGAATTAGAGAACATCTGCTGAAAACCGGAGGAAGTCTACATCTGATGGGTTTGATCTCAGATGGGGGTGTTCATTCACATCAGAACCATCTATTCAAATTACTCGAGATATTCAGCAATGATAGTTTCAGCGTAGCTGTTCATGCATTCACAGATGGTAGAGACACACCACCTCAGAGTGGACTTGGTTATATACAAAATTTAATTATAGAACTTGATAAAATATCAAATGCAAATCTTGCATCTGTTATCGGAAGATACTATGTGATGGACAGGGATAAAAAATGGGAGAGAACCAAAGTCGCATATGATATGTTGAGGTATATGAAAAATCCAGTTGATGATGTTATTTCCACTATTAAAGAACGTTATTCAAAAAATGAGAATGATGAGTTTTTCAAACCCATAGTTGTGGATAGTTCTGCTGCTATTTCTGATGGAGATGCAGTTCTTTTCTTCAATTTCCGACCTGATCGTGCACGGCAGATCACAATGGCTTTGAATAATATGTGGAATATTGAGAAAACGGGCCCTGATAATCTGTATTATGCCACAATGACAAAGTACAATGATGAATGGGATTTTCCTATCATGTTTCACACAGCCAAATTAAAAAATACGTTGGCAGAGATAATAAGTAATAATGGATTGTCACAGACACATACTTCAGAGACTGAAAAATATGCACATGTCACATTTTTCTTCAATGGAGGAATTGAGAAAGCATTTCCCAATGAGGAACGTATACTTGTTCCCAGTCTCAATATTGCAACATATGATCTGCAACCTTCCATGTCAACTATTGAGATTGCAGAAAAGGCAGTTGATGCCATCAACAGGCGCCAAAACTTAGTGGTTCTCAATATTGCAGCTCCTGACATGGTGGGACATACAGGTGTACTTGATGCTACTGTCACCTCTGTGGAAGTGATGGACAATGCCTTTAAAATGATATATGATGCATGTATGAAAAATAAATATATTCTGTGTATAACATCTGATCATGGAAATTGTGAGAAAATGCTAGATGGGGATAAGCCACATACTGCTCACACAACAAATCTAGTACCATTTCTGGTGACTGCAGATATTAAATTAAAAAATAAAGGTGGTTTACAAAATGTTGCACCCACAATTCTAGATCTGATGAATATAGATCCTCCAATCGAGATGACTGGAGAATCTTTGATAATCCATTGAATTCATTATTACTAGTAGATTACTGTATCATCACCATCTGCAACTCTATCCAGAGTTTCTCTACCTCTCTCACTGATTGAATACACATCAATAGAACCCATCTTTGAATCCTCGATCAAAGACCTTTTTATAAGAAAAATAAGTGCCTGTTCCAGATCTTTATGATCCGGTTTCTTCTCAGCAAATTGATACAGGTTATCTAGCTGCACCATGAGATCTGCATCACTGTATCTTTTCTTATTTTTAATTGTTCGTGAATAATTTAGCATTTCTAGCAAATTTAACCTCAGTGTACTTTTGAAGTTCTCTTCATCCATATTGATTTTATATACAATAAATGATATTTTAAGTGATTTAAAACACAAAAAGGGAAAGAGGTTTAATAATGAAAAAATTAAACAATGAACAGTGACACCCGATTATCGATCTGTACTGAGGAAATACGATGAGTTACTTAAACAAGGTGAATTGGTATCTGCCAATGAAGTTGTTTTTCAGGCAATAAAAGAATTTGACACTGATCGAGAGTACACTAATTCTATTAACTTACTTGAAAGGATGCTAACAAATAATAACAGTGAGATATTCAAGACTAAGTTGATCTCTCACATTATTCTGAGATCTATGATCTCAGGAGACTCACTGAAATATAATGAGTATAAGGATAAAATACTACGTAGTGAACAAACTGCAATGTCCCGGATAATTCTGAATATACTTGAGAAAAAAGAGGCTTCTGAGAAATTTGAATACATGCTGGATGGAATTGAGAAGCAGACTATATTTGGAAATTTCAAACAAATCGAGGATATACCAATGCTTGAATTTGAAAATGAGGATAGTGTATATAACACTATTGAGGATTATTTCAATTATGGAAAATATGTGGTTAATCTTATACAGATAAATTCGAACTTTCATCATTCCATTACTGTTGATATTGGAGAGTCAATAGATCTAACCATAACTGAGAAACGTAGAATAATGAAGCTGGATGATTGAACTACAGACTTTCCTTATCATCCGCAATGATGTTAATATCATTCTTGCTTATCTGATTATTTTTGTACTTGGATAACAGCAGGTACAGTGTATTCTTATCAACATATTGAGAGGTCCACTGAAGATCCCTCTCTATTCTATCTGTGTTGAATATCCAATTTTTCTCAAATGTACGGATTCTTTTTCTCAAAAATCTACGCTTGCCAATCACAGTTCTGAATATATCCATGATAATTGTAATGAATGCAACAAATCCATAAGATATTGGCACCTTGTATATTTTAGAATTAAATATCTCTTCTGCAAATTTAATTATCTCATCATAAGAGATTGAGAAAGATTGAATATTGTAAACCATATTTGGTGTACTGGAAAGAGAACCTGCCAGCAGTACTGCACTTGCAATATCTCTTGCATGAACAAATCCAAATGTGGGATTTTTTCTCCACCATTTTGGTAGTATTCTTCTATTCATACCATTGTATATTGTTGGAAGTACATGTCTATCATGCTCGATGTCTCCGATAATATAGGGAGGTCTGAATATTGTTATATCAAGTTTATCAGATTGCTCAAAAAGATACTCCTCAGCTGCATATTTACTTCTGGAATAATCTCCAATTGGATTTGCCTCTTTCTCCTCTGTAATGGGTGTATCACTGGAAATACCATATATTCCAACAGTTGAGATATGAATTATTCTCCTCACAGAGAATTCAAGCATTGCTTCAACTATATTTTTTGTTCCATCAAGATTAATCTTCCAGTTCATATCTGCATTACTATTCTGCACTGCTGCTGCTGTATGGACAACAATGTCACATGTACCTAGATGATATTTGTAACTCTCTTTATCAGTTAAATCACCGTATACCAGCTGTACATTATTATCAAGTAACCACTTAATCTTCTGTTTATCTGTCTTCTCTCTTACAAGAGCAATTATTTTCACATCTGATTCAAATAACTTTGTGAGTATAGTGGATCCAACTAATCCAGATGCTCCCGTGACAAACCAAGATGTATTTTGAAAATTCTGTTCCAAAGATTTTTACCTAATTTAAAAAATTACAATTAACATTTAAATATTTCATAATTAATTGACTAAATTCACCAATAAATCACTCTGTTTCCAAAGATTTCAGATTTAACCCAGTCCCATACGATGTGTTATATACTAATAATACATATTAATTATATTGTCAGTTGCATTCAAAGCCAGAGATTATCAGGAACGTATTCTAAATGATTCTTACAATCTGATAAAGATGGATAAAAATCCAATAATAGAGCTGGATTGTGGGCTTGGTAAGAGATTTCTACAGCTATCACTCATCAGGGATAAATTTCCAGATAAACAGATAATTCTGTTACTACAGGCTTCTGCATCGCTATATGAGACATATAAGTACCTTGAGATACATGCACCCAAAGAAGATATAACAATTATTGATAGTAGGATACCATCTAATCTCAGAGAGATAAGACTGAGGAAAAATAGAGTGGTTCTTGCTCTGCCCCAAACTCTTGCCAATACGCTGAAAAAATATCCCGATGCAATTAACAATACTTCGATTGTTTTAATCAATGAGGTTGATCAGATTATCAGAAGAATGGGTTCCACACAATCACTGAAAATACCATATCCCAGATTGTTTCATCAATTTGAGGGTAAAAAGATCATTGGAATGTCTGGCACACTAAGAGATGAACATTATGTGCTTGACAATGATCAGATGAGAATAAAGAAAGAATTGGATACTTTAACAGGTATAATCGAAAACTCTGTGCTCATTTCAATGGACTCTTTGCAAGAGACTGATCTGAAAAAATATATCAGTGTCAGTCAGATCATACCAACTGCAATTACAGATCCCAGAATGGCACTTGTATCTATGGAATTGGAATTATATCTGGAAGAGGCAAAAGATATACTAATGGCTAGATTACTTGAAGAGGATAAAAATCTGTACTACGATGCAAAATCTGATTTTTCACTATTATTTGGTCCTCTGCCAATAGAGCCTGATATAATAAACAAATTCCATAGTGGCTATCTTGCTAGAAAGTATCTCTGGTCTATGACGGGAAGCAAGGCTGCAATACATCTAATCAGATATGGCCTGGATAAAAACTATGTATGGAACTCTTTACCAATGTTGCCCGGTAAATTCAAGGCAGTAACAATCATGGTTGCAAAATATGAAAAAGTGGTAGTTCTGTGTAGCTATCTCGATACAGTAAATACACTTGATGAACTGTTAAGCAAAAAAGGTTTCAATACAGTGGTCATCTCAGGACAGGTATCTCAGAATAAAAGAGCTGAGGAACTTGATAGGTTCAGATCATCTGAGGAACCAATGGTGGCAATCCTCTCAAATGTAGGAGAGAGAGATCTTGATATTCCAGAAGCAGAACTACTTATTATATTCGATCTGATAAATACAACAAAAACTGTATATCAGAAATTAAAAAGATCAAGAGGGGGTGAATGCAGGATATTATACTACACTGATACAAAGGAGGTAAGAAAAGCACACAATGTGATAACTAAAATATCTGAAAAATATCCTTGGTCAACTGAGATTTGTGTCACAGAAGCATTTTTCACAGATTAATTATCAATTTGTATAGTAAAAATTCAAATATAAATATCTGAAAGATGTATACTTATAAAATTCAATTTTTATTATAATTTATGAATAAAATATCTGCACAGGATGAATATGGTCCAAATGGTACCTGTTTTGGCTGTGGACCTACAAATGAGAAAGGATTAAAGATCAAGAGCTTTTGGGAGGGTGATGATTTTGTGCTGAGGTTCAATCCAGAAACACATCATCAGGGATTTCCAGGTGCTGTTAATGGTGGAATAATCGGTAGTCTTTTTGATTGTCACATGAATTGGTGTGCTGCAACAACTATATTCAAAAATAAACCTGATGAACTATTCCCATCAACAGTTACTGCTGAATTCTCAGTTAAATTAACTGCTCCCACTCCAACAGGTGTGGAATTGCTGATCAAAGCAAGACCTGTTGAGACCAAAGGATCTATGGTTCGAGTGGAGACTGAACTGTATGCAAATAATAAGATAACTGCAAAATCAACCGGTGTATTCATTGCAGTAAAGCCTGGACATCCTGCATATCATCGATGGGACTAGTAGATCAGTATTCGATTATATTTATAAGAGTATCAATACATTATATATAATATGTCGACACGTGCAATGGCATTAAATAGAGAGATTGAGGCTTCTTATCTCCAAGAAGAAGAGATATGGTTTGCCATTGTCAAGAGTTTTGTTAAACTCGAGGTACCATATGATGTGAAAGCTGAGATGCTATTCTCTGCTGTTGGTAATAGGTTGGATATTATTGAGGTTGCATTGAATTATGGAATTGAGAACCATATGTTCTCAGATTATGATATAAAGAATTTATATGATGAATTGATCAAAGTTGTGCTTAATTACAAAAAGTAAATACTCCACATTTTGTCAATCCTATTCTAGATAAATATTTACCTGTTAAGGCACCTATAAATACCAATAATAACATTATTGATATATTTTTCAATGCCAGTCCTGTGGACCTGTCAAGTAGTAATAATGTATCGATTGCAAATGATGACATGGTGGTGAAGCTACCCATAAAGCCAATGCCTGTAAGAATGAATAATGGCTGATCAATTATATCAAATTCATACAATGTTATCAGAATACCCAACAGAAAAGAGCCTATGACATTGACTGTTAGTGTACCATAAGGTATTGCACTGTTATCTGAATAGAGATTAGATACCATGTATCTGGTAATTGCACCTAGAGAGCCTCCAATTGCTACTAACAAGACAGGTGGTATTCTATCAATCATATAATTATCAAATAATTTTAACTAATAAAGCATTTATGATAGATTAAATATGAATTATGCTGAAATTATTGAATTATGGTAGTTCTTCAGTACCAACTATAGCCTCAATATCTGCAATCTCTTTCACCACATCTTTTGTTAGTACCTCATGACCTGTCTTTGTTATCAATATATCATCTTCAATCCTGACTGCGATTCCTCTGTACTTTTTGGGTATATCCTCATTATCTGAGATGTAAATTCCTGGTTCAATTGTGAAATAATGTCCTTCCTCAAGTGGTGCATCTTTTTTATTCACCTTGCCAGTATCATGTGTGTCATTTCCAAGCCAATGACCCAATCCATGCATATAGAATTTCTTGTACTCTTTCTCCTCTATCAACTCATCAATATCTCCCTCTAGCAGTCCGAATTTTATCAATCCCTCTGTTATCCTTCTGATTGATAATTCCTGCATATCCCAAAGGCTATTTCCAGGTTTTGCAAAAGCGATACATTCCTTCTGTACATCAAGAACCAGCTGATATATCTCCTTCTGTGCATCGGTGAACTTACCATTGATTGGCCATGTACGTGTGATATCCGCGGCATAACCATAATATTCACAACCTGCATCAACAAGCAGTAAATCTCCATCTATCAGAGCATCCTCATTCTCAATATAGTGAAGAATAGTTCCATTTATTCCTCCCCCCACAATACTGGGATATGCATAGGTGCTGGCATTATTTTTACGAAATTCATAGTTTATAATTGCCTCTATCTGGTTCTCTCTCATCCCCGGTTTTGTAACTTTGATCGCCCTTGTATGTGCATCGGCAGATATTTTGGCTGCTTTTCTAATAAATTCAATCTCATATTCTGATTTGATAACCTTCTGTGCATCAATCTCATAGCTTGGATTGATCAAATTCACCGGACCTTTACATTCAAGATCTCTGATACCCAGTGTAGTGTGTATTGCAGATCTAACAATCGCATCTATTTTAGTATTGTATTCTTGTTTGATAAATACAGTCTCATGAACTTTGAGGATCTCTAGTAATTCCTCTTCAAATTTACTATTCACATATGCCTTGTCTACTTTGAATATTTCCAAAGCACCCTCTACTCCATATCTTCTTCCATTCCATGTCTCAAATACCTCATCTCTTTCAGGTACAAACAGATGGGTGGTGATCTCACCATTATTATTCTCAATTACTGCTGTGGTATTTGGTTCTTGAAAGCCAATATAATATATCATATCTGAATGTTGCCTGTATACAAAATGCACATCATTGGAATATGTACTTTCTGGCATTGATGGAATGATAAAAACCCCATTGCCGAGTTTACTCATCAGGCTTTCTCGCCTTTCTTTGAGTTCTTTTACATTTATCATTAATCCATTGTTGATTTTGTACTTAAAATAGATTTATTTAAAGAGTAAAATGCAATGCAAAAAATAATTATATTTGTACATTAAAATACTACAAAAAGAGGAGTAAATAGTCTATCGAGCATAAATAAATGTAATTTATGATTAATTCTTCATGTTTTTTTCGATGAGTTGATAATATAGTAAAATATATTAGTAATATTGCCAGATAAAACGCTTGAATTTGATGAGGACGATCATGATCATGAATTAGCTGATGGTGAGATATACGATATTATCAGACTAATAGGTAGAAAGCATGCACTGAAAATTATTCACACCATAAAGCACAAACCACTGAGCTTCAATGAGATCAGATCTAGACTTGGATTGTCTGCCTCTATGTTGAGTAGTCTACTATCAGATCTTCAGATGAAATTGATCATTGAGAAAAAACAAGTTACAAGCAATCCTGTAAGATATGTCTATGAGATAACAGATGAATTTGGTATCGCTCTATGTAGTATTCTTGGCGAGTTAATTGTCTGGTCCAGACGAGTAGAGGATGAATCCACTAGATTAAGTATCACAAAGGTAAAAATGGGATCCTGAATTATTCTTTATCCCAGAGACCTTCTGTTGCAGTACCACCCTTACGGGTTTTATTCTTATTATTCTTTTTATTCTTATTATTTTTTTTCTCTTTTTTGAATACTTTACCAACTCTACCAATTGTGTTTTTATTCAATATATTCAATGATTTCCTGGTACCTCCTGCAATTTTCTGATGCAATTTAATATCCTCTACCTCCATTTCAGCTGTATCACCCTCATATACATCATCCTCATATGCATCATCCACTGTACTTTTCTCTTTGATTGGCATACCTGTTTTTGGATCAACAATCTCTAGTATTGTTTTTGCTGTTACAATATTCATCTGATCTCTGACTTCTCGATTGACTGCACTTCTGAAGATAAGATAGTATAACAGCGTTAGCACTGCAACAGGATAAGTCAACAGAATAACGCCATCTCTAAGTATCACCAGATATATCTCAAGGTTCTGATAGAATGTGAGCTGTTCATCACTTGTCAGTCCCAAGCCCACTCCCAAAGCACCTACTGCAATAAATGAATTGAATCTTTTCTTATATCTAGTGGATACTTTCCAGTTCTCAGAGGTACCCTTATTCCATGCCTTCAGACCCAAATCCTCCATAGTCCAGAATATAGGTATTATTGGAGTCAAGATCAAAGGTACAAATATCATCAGTAATGTCCATGTAAGCATGGATCCAGAGGATTCAACAGGGCTTTCAGGTGTGAATTTGATTACCTTGGCGATTGTTGTTGATAATGCAAGAAATGCAATCATCAGATTGATAAATCTACTCAATGGCTCAAATCTTCCTATTTTATCAGCATCCTCTTTGTATTCATAATAGGTGAAAGAGCCACCTGCAATCAATTTTCTAGCATATCTATGATTAGATGTCCAGTATATAATTCTGGGTGCATACAGAGGTGAGAACCACTTCCATGTGATAATAGTCAGATACATTGAGAAGGAAGCACCTGCAAATAGAAAAATAGAGTAGATTGGATGGATCCTGAAATAAATATTAAGAAATAGATACAAGCCAACTATCACTAGTAATAATGGAATAACTATTGGAACTCTGTTTTTAATACTTTTAATCTTTGACACTAAGCAATATTGCTCTAGAAGTGATAAAAATATATTTGAAATAAATCAAAATATAGCTGAAATTTATCGTCTTGTGTAACCTAATTTTGATTTTTCTATTATTATAACCCCAAGGTCATTCTCAATCTCTGCTTGTACTTTATCTATGTATTCATCCTCATCCGCATTTCTATCCATCCAAGTTACCTGGAAAGTGAATTTCAATTCAAAATCAAGATTATTACCTAAATATTCAGTCTCAAGTCTAGGGTCTCTGTTGGGCTCTATTTGATCTAGTTTGTTCTGCAAGCTGTATGCTCTGTTATCAAAATCATTAAAGTCTATATCCTCTTCATCATCAGTACTGGTTATGAACCCAGTGAACAATACATGAAGATCATTTGATTGAGCCATAATTTTCACGCAGTAGGTGTAGAATTCTTTCTATTGAATGTGTTGAAAGGTGTTTTTGCATCAATCATTCCAATTGCTCTCTCAGTATTGTGCATCTTCTCAAATACCTCTGCAATATGTGAATATTCTGGTACCAATGCCTCTTTTAGTACCTGATGGAAAGTATGAACTGGGATAATCTCTATCTTATCATAGACATCATCATCTAGATGTACATCATCCATATTCATCACGGGAATTAATACTCTCTTGATACCTGCTTTGACTGCTGCCTCTATCTTGGCAGTTACTCCTCCAATTGGTAACACATTACCCCTTACACTGAGAGAACCTGTCATTGCTGTATCCTGTCTGATAGGTGCTTCCTCAATGGCTGATAATACAGCAGTTGCAATTGAGATAGATGCAGAATCACCTTCAACACCATAGGAGCCAACAAATTGTATGTGTACATCAATATCCGATATATCTTTACCAATATATTTCTTGATCAATGCAGATACATTTTGAACTGATTCTCTAGCTATTATTCTGAGCTGACCGGTAGCAATTATCTTACCAGAACCTTTTTTCTGGGTGGGTGCAATCTCACTCTCAATTGGCATAACTTGTCCAGATGATCCTCCAATAACGGATAGTCCATTCACTCTACCGATTTTTGCATCTTTTACAAGTACCATATCATAATCTTTCATTCTCTCAATATGTCTCATTGAAATCTGTGTTTCAATTGTTGTTGAGATATTTCTTGCATCAATTACATCTTCTGGTAGTACAAACTCATGTTCTCTCTCTATGGCAAGATCACCAGCTACTCTGACAAGTCCACCCAGCTCTCTTAGTTTAAGTGTGAGTGAGAATTTCTGAGTACTTCTTCTCTGTGCCTCAAGAATTATGGTCTCAACCGCAGATTTGGTGAAATGTGGTATATTCTTATCTTTTGCAACTTCCTGTGCAACAAATCTTGCTATTTTCCTTCTATTGAGCATTGTATCGGGCATATTCAGTTTTATAACCACCTCATAACCCTGTCCTCTGATCCTTGACCTGAGTGCGGGATGTAGATTTCTGATTGTTTCCTGATTTCCTGCTGCAATGAGAATAAAATCACAGGGTACCTTCTCGGTTCTAACCATAGCACCAGAACTCAACTCACTCTGTCCTGTAATCTGGAATGCTTTTTCCTGAAGTGCTGTAAGTAATTGTTGTTGTGTTTTCATATGGAATGTACCAATCTCATCAATAAATAATACTCCTTTGTGTGCTCTATGTATGAGACCAACCTCTACTCTGATGTGTGGTGGAGTGCCCAGGCCTCCTGATTGGAAAGGATCATGACGTACATCACCTAATAAAGAACCTGAATGTGCACCAGTACCCTCTATGAATGGTGCTTTCTCTGCTTGTGAGTTATCCACAAGTACTTTTGGTACAAGGTCCTCAGATTTCCCTCTAACCTGAGATAGTACCATAAAAGCGAATAAACCCACAAATATCGAGGTTAATATAACCTGAGGATTTAACTGGGAGAATAATGAACCCAGTACTATAATTGATAAGGGTATCAGAATAGTAATCATTGTTCTTGTTGATTCTTTCTTCTTTGCCTCCTCAAGTTTTATATCTACACGAGCCCTCCCTTGCCCTCCAGGAAGCGTTATAACCTTAGGATTATTTGAATTTTCGGGATTTGGAACTACTAGAATATCTTCTAGATTCTTCCTAGGTAACATTTCAGACATTGCTGCACCTAATAGGCTTTTACCAGTCCCCGGTTCTCCAATTAACATCACATGTCTTCTCTGAATTGCTGCTTTTCTGATAATATTAACAGCATGATCCTGTCCAATAACCTGATCAATTATTCTTGATGGTATTGAGATCTCACCAGAATGTGTGAAATCAATGTCCAATATATTTTCTGTATTCAAAGTCATACTAACTTTCCTTTCTCTCTATTGATACTAAATTATCAATTCCTTACACTTATAATAAAGTAATTATTAAAAAACGATTGTATAAATGAAATACGATTAGTAATAATAAATTCATTTCGAATTTATAAATATAAATTATAGCG
>JAJRQD010000135.1 GCA_024280435.1 archaeon
AGGTATTTCTGGATTTGCACTGCTAAAAGATATCAATCCAAATGCAACTGGTTTATTGATTGATGCAGCTGTAATTATTGCAGCTCCATTTGTAGAGCTGGGAGTTGATCTGAGATTGACACATTTCATACTGTTCTCATATTTTGTCATGTCCACATCAATTCATTTCTACTTTGCAGTGCTGTTAAAAGTAAATCGTGGAAGATTGGGAGGAATGATACTTGGTAAAGAGAAGTTACATTTCTCAGATCCAAAATTCCTACCATACCTCAGGGATCACACTAATCCAAGCATCAAAGATCAGATAAAGAGTATTCCTGAAAATATAAAAAATTCTGTAAACAGTACCCGGGAGAAATTTGGAAAACTCATTAAACTGAAGAAAAAATGAATAAAAATATAAAATAAAAACAACAGTAATCCAAATCTGTCTGGTCAGACAGTAATTCAAATCTGAACAATATCTAATTCAATTACTAGTTATCCAAAAATACGCTATATAATATGTAAACCAGATTTCTTTGCATATCTCTCGACTTTCTTCAGTAAATATCTAGATAAGACAAAATATAAAATCGCATAAACTACAATCATTATCCATTCATAAAGCACTGGTATCAAGGTTATCCACGCACCTCCGAATGCATAGAAACGCATCAGATCAAAAGCAAAGGTGAATGGGAGTACATACGCAAACCACTGCAAAAACACAGGAAAACTCTGTACAGGCAAGAATACTCCACCGATAAACTGTATTAACAAACCGAAAATACCAACTAAATTACCAACCTGTTTCCATGAGATTGCCATCAGACTTACCATGATTCCAACACTTGTAACCAGTGTGAAAAACAGTAAAAGTAACAATAGCATGTATATTATATTAACTGACAATCCTACCAGAGAAACCAATAGAATAAACATTGGTATCATAAAAATCTGTCTTACCAACAGATCTGCAATAATATTTCCAACAAGATAGGCATATCTTGATTGTGGGCCTGAATATATGAACTCTAGAGTACCATTATATAAATCTCGCCTCACTGAATTCACTGGTACAAATAGTGCTGAATTCTGAAAGAACATCATTAGCATACCTGCCGTGAAGAATATAAATAACGCATTCTTACTCACCTCACCTGCAAATATAGATTCATCTCTGAAATTTATAACATTTGAGAATAAGAAAATTGAAAAAGTCATTAAAGCAATCTCAAAGAAGCCTCCAATGAAATTTGCCTTGTATCTCGAATATACATGAAGATTCATCACCACAGTGGCTTTTATCAGACTGAGATTACTCACAGGTCTGCTCTTTCCATAATTTATTTTATTATTAATTGTCATAATTCTCAACCTCAAATTAAATGAAGACCATTCTTCTTGGCATATTTCTCAACTCTTCTGATCAGATAAAGAGTGGTGGCCCATAGAAATATTCCCATTATTAATAGCAACATCCATTCCGTGAAAACAGGTAATAACGGTATCCACCCTGGTATTGTATAGTAGCGGATCAGATCAATACCCCATGTGTAGGGTAAAAAATAAGAAACTAGCTGAATGCTCTTTGGAAGTGACTGTATTGGAAATAGAAAACCACCCATGAACTGAAATAGCATACTTAGAATACCTGCGATGGAGCTTACCTGTCTGAACATTACACCAAGCAATGCAAACATCGTACCAAATGCAATAAGCACTAATAATACTGCAAGTAAGGTAACAATCATCATAATTACTGCAAATCCATTAAGTTTGAAATATAAACTGATAAAAATTATTGCAGGGACTGTTACAACAGAGCTGATTATTGCAGCTGCTACTATATTACCAATAAAATAGCCAAGTCTGGAATTTGGTGAGGAGTAAAGATATTCAAGAGTACCATTGTATAGATCATTTGTGACTGAGTTCAATGGTGTCCATAGCACCACAGAATCATACACAATTAATAAGAAGCCAGTCAGAAAGAAAAGCAGTGTTACCTCAATTGATGCATCTAGTACTTCAAATACATAGGAAGTGGCGAATAGTGCAAATACTCCGATAAATAGAACAGAGCTGACCAGGTCTCCCACAAGATCTGCCCTGTATCTCCATTTCATAATCAGATCTTTCTCAACTGTGGACCATATAACAGATAAGAATCCAGCTTGATTACTTATCATTTCTCTTCTCCTCATCCTTGAACTGGCCAATATGATGGATAAATGCATCTTCTAGAGTAATAGTATGCTGCTTGAATCCTGCTTTGACACCATCTTCTCGCATTATCCTGATTATCTGCTCAGTACCAGTGAACAGATCATCAACGCCAAAAGAATACCACTCTTTACTCTTACCGTTTTTTATCTTCACAGAATTCACTACCTCCAATGCACGGATATTATCATAAGTTGAGCTTGGTACCTCTGATTTGACTAGTTCAATAAAATCAGTTGCTCCCACAGATTCTTTCAATGCCAATGGGGTATCTGTTATCCTTATCAATCCCTGATTTATCAGACTAACTCTATCAGCCATGAAATCCACCTCAGATAGTATGTGAGATGTAAGTATCATGCTTTTATTCTCTTTCAGTACATATTCTTTGAGAAAATTCCGTATATTACCAGCAGCAATTGGATCCAACCCTTTGGTTGGCTCATCTAGAAAGATTATAGGTGGATCATGTAGTAGGGAGCGAAATATCACCACAGCCTGTTTTTGACCACCACTGAGATGCATGAATTGCTTCTCCAGTAAATCTTCAAAATTAAATGCCTCTGCATATCTATTTATTTTATTATCAACCTCATCCTTGCTTAGCCCTCGGAGTGCACCAAAGAACCTTAGATTCTCTCTAGGTGTCAGTCTTGCATAGGCAGACCTTTCAGTATCCTGACCCACAAAACCCAATAGATGTCGAATTAAATTGGGCTTCTCATCAAGATCATATCCCATGATATTTACAGTACCTGAATCTTTGTTCAGTAATGTTGCAAGGATTTTAATCAAAGTGGTTTTACCCGCACCATTAGGACCCAGAAGCCCTAATATCTCTCCAGAATCCAATGTCAAACTTGCATCCCTCAGTGCTACTTTTTTCCCATAGCTTTTGGATATATTATCTGCCTTTAAAACTTGCATATAATCCAATTATATAATTATATTTAATAACACATCTTATTAATTGAAGTATGTATTATACACTAATGGAATGTATTATACACTTTTAGGTTAATAATTTTGTAGAATATATTACAATTCAGATATGAAATCAAGTTACCTGGAATTATTTATAAGTAGGAGTAATGTTTACATAATTTTTAGGAACGTAGTTGTCCATCTTATAGTATAATTTCTGAATGTACGTACTTTCATTCTACATAAAAAAAACAACTAGTAGCAGATCATACTATACTGAGATCTAGTGGGAAAATAAATATCATGAGAGCTACACCTAACATACATACTATGGAACTATAAGGCAAATAGAGTACACAGGTACAATAGCTGTGGAGATAAATATATTAATGGAGCAATAATGGTGGTCCCAGAGTATTAAAACACATTCAATGGAGAGAGCGTGTGAAATTCACAACTTAAAATTCGTATGTACAGATAAGATGATATACAAAATTAAAATGCTTAGAATTGACTTGTAGATTTATAATAATTTATTTATTGATATATACACCTAGTTGTTCTACTGTTATTTGCAAAGTATACACCTCTTTATGTACTTTGAAACCTATTTTCTCATTTATGTGCAACATTGGGCCATTAGATGTGGCATTATGGGTGGTTATGAATTCTGCACCTTCAAATTCATTCCTGGCTTTTTTCAACATCACTGCCTTTATCCACTTGCCAAGTCCATTCCCTCGATATTTCTCAAGTGTGGA
>JAJRQD010000136.1 GCA_024280435.1 archaeon
AGGTATTTCTGGATTTGCACTGCTAAAAGATATCAATCCAAATGCAACTGGTTTATTGATTGATGCAGCTGTAATTATTGCAGCTCCATTTGTAGAGCTGGGAGTTGATCTGAGATTGACACATTTCATACTGTTCTCATACTTTGTCATGTCCACATCAATTCATTTCTACTTTGCAGTGCTGTTAAAAGTAAATCGTGGAAGATTGAGAGGAATGATACTTGGTAAGGAGAAGTTACATTTCTCAGATCCAAAATTCCTGCCATACCTCAAAGATCATACTAATCCAAGCATCAAAGATCAGATAAAGAGTATTCCAGATAATATAAAAAATACTATAAACAGTATCAGGGAGAAATTTATAATATTGATCACTAGAATAAAGAAAAAATGAGTATAAATATAAAATGAAAACTATGCGAAAACCAAATCTGTCTGGTCAGACAGTAATTCAAATCTGAACAATATCTAATTCAATTACTAGTTATCTAAAAATACGCTATATAATATGTAAACCAGATTTCTTTGCATATCTCTCGACTTTCTTCAGTAAATATCTAGATAAGACGAAATATAAAACCATATAAACTACAATCATTATCCATTCATAAAGCACCGGTATCAAGGTTATCCACGCACCTCCGAATACATTCCTGGCTTTTTTCAACATCACTACCTTTATCCACTTGCCAAGTCCATTCCCTCGATATTTCTCAAGTGTGGAGGTAAGCCCCTGTTCTACTTTTGTTCTGTTTGTTGGGGAGTATATCAGCTTGGATACTTGCAGATTTATAATAATTTATTTATTGATATATACACCTAGTTGTTCTACTGTTATTTGCAAAGTATACACCTCTTTATGTACTTTGAAACCTATTTTCTCATTTATGTGCAACATAGGGCCATTAGATGTGGCATTATGGGTGGTTATGAATTCTGCACCTTCAAATTCATTCCTGGCTTTTTTCAACATCACTGCCTTTATCCACTTGCCAAGTCCATTCCCTCGATATTTCTCAAGTGTGGAGGTAAGCCCCTGTTCTACTTTTGTCCTGTTTGTTGGGGAGTATATCAGCTCGGATAGACTTGATATATCACCATTTTTCTCAAGTGTAATGGCAGTGACCTTTTTTCTTCCAAGCTCTTTCATCCTTTTCTCCTCATCTCTGATAGTTTTCTCATCAAATGTAATATCCTCCATTTCAATCTCGTCCTTTGGGATCTGATTCATAGTCTCATTATAATAAGCGATGAATTTATCCATCATATCTTCTGGTACTACCTCAAAGAATTCCAATCTTACTTCTGGATTTTTATTCTCTCCATTCTCAATCCATTCATCAATCATATCCCAGTCTATTTTATCAAGATATGCACGGTTCTCTATATTTCTCTGTGCAACAATTCCGCCGATATGTTCAATAAACTCCACACTTGTTTTCTCAATCGAGTTGGATATAATCACATGTTTATTATTTGCAATGGAAAAATTATACAGATCTTTCATTAATTTCTTTGCAATACCCTTACCTCGATACTCTGGCAATAGACTGATCTCAGATAGTAAAAGTGCTGCATTTGCCTCATAGCTTGGATGATCCCTGTGAAAACTGGCCATAACAAATATACCGATGATTTGCTTCATCTCATCTTTGAGGAGATACAATTCAAATTCAATCTCCTTACTCTCTGCCTGAAGAATAAGTGATTGTTTTCTTTTTTCCTTTGGCTCTCTTGGATCTTCTGGTGTCAAAAAATTATGCATCTTGGTGGTATAAACATCAAACTGTTCCCATTCCTCATCAGATGCATTCACTGGATTGAACCTATGTTTTTCAAATTCCATATACCAATTATAACTTTCATATATTTAAAGTTTTAAATTCCCCAGAATATACAGGTTACACCCAATGGTGTATACTTTCTATATTCTAATTCTATCTATATTCTAATTCAATAATACCTTGATTGCCTCCCCTTTATTCTCATAGAATTTATTATTCTCAAGCAATTCATCAACAAATTCTTCTTCTAGTAAGAAATATTTGTTCACTTCTGAGAAATAGACCTCTTTATTATCATTTTTTAAATAAAAATTACCAAGATCATTCCATTCCAACACCGGTAATTTATCCCCAACAGTCTCCATTGTCAGTGTATACAGATTATTATTATTATTGAATAGATTGATATCAAATTCAGAAATACTGTTTCCATGAAGGTGCAGATCACTCAATAATTACAAATTATCAAATAATTTATCCGGAATTCTAGTCAATTCATTATTATTCAGCTGTATATGTACTATATTTTTGAGATATGAGAATATTTTGGAATCTAGTTCTGCAATATTATTATCATTTAGATAGAGTATTTCCAGATTTCCACACAGGCTGAATATCTCTGTATCCAACTCTGCAATATCATTGCCAATAATGCTAATATATATCAATTTGGGATTGTAGTCAAATAATTCAACATCCAGTGTTTTCAGTTCATTATTATCAAGAATTATCTCCTGCAATTCTCCAAGATTGCGGAAAATATCTTTTGGAAGCTCTTTCAGGTCATTTCTCGCAATATGAAGGAAGATAAGATATTCATTGTGATCAAATAATCCTGCTGGCAGTTCCTCAAGATCATTATCATTCAGATAAAGCTCCTCTAGCACTTTTAATTTGTCAAAAAGATTTGCAGGCAATTTGTCTATATCATTCTTCTCTAGATACAATCCCTCAAGATTGATTAGTTCATCAAACAGATTTTCAGGAATATCCTCGAGATCATTTCCTTCTAATCCTAGACTGATAAGATTTATATTATTATCAAAGATATTGGCTGCTAGATGCTTTATTTCATTGAATGCAAGATTAAGTACTTTAAGATTGATTAATTTATCAAATAATCCTGCTGGCAGTTCCTCAAGATCATTATCACTCAGAGATAATCTCTCAAGTACTTCTAGTTTATCAAAAATATCCTCTGGCAATTCTGCAATTCCACAATCACTGAGATTAAGGCTGATCAGTCTGCTCTCATTGAAATCAGTACCCACTTTCTCATAAATTGCATTGTAATCCAATTCAAGACGATCACAGATCTCTTTGAGCTCTTTGCTATCAATCATAGATTATTATTGTATTTCACTGCATAATAAACATTGACCCGGATAATAGTGATTTTTGTATCAATTTTAAATAAATTATTCTTCTGGATCACTCTGTCTTTTACCCATCTCATTATTTAGAAAATACATTGCAGATGGACTATCCTTGATCATCTTCAATTGATCCAGTATTTCATTGACTGTAGCCTCTTCCTCTACCTGCTCTGCAATAAACCACTGAAGATACTGTTGAGATGCAAAATCTTTGACTTCAACAGCTACTGCCATAAGATGATTAATTCTTGAGGTGATCATCTTCTCATGTTTGAGTGTCTCCTCAAATACATCAAGAGTGCCTTCCCAATCATTCTTAGGCTTCTCAAATGCTCTTAGTTCTGGTATATGATCTCTATCAAGAATATACTGGTAGAACTTCATTGCATGCTCTCTTTCCTCGTCATATTGCATTCTCATCCAATTTGCAAATCCATTCAGGCTCTGTTTCTCAAAGTATATGCTCATGCTTAGATAGAGATAGGCAGATTCAAATTCCAGGTTCATTTGTTCATTGAATTCCTCAAATATCTTATCAAATGTCATAATATCGGGAGAAATTAAATACTTAAAATATTAATAGATTGCTCAAGAATAAAAATATTCAATATTAATTATTTTTTTGCAATTAATTAGCTATCAAGAAAATTTACTACGAAATAAAAAATATTATGTAAAAAAATATTCAGATAAACTAAATGTCATCTATCAGGACAATCTTATATTTGATAATTAAGCCAGACACAAATTATTTTAACTCAGTAATTCAATTCTAGAATAAATCTGGTGTGAAAATTGGCATTTGTTAGAGAATATAAAACATGGAACGAGAATGTAAGGGCTGTATTTCTGTTCACAATTCTACAATCACTTGGAAGAGGTATCTGGATGGGTAATGTGTTATCTGCATTTATTTTCTATATAGCAGGAGAATCTAATACTTTACTTGGCTATACTTCTGCTGCCACAGGTGCTGCAATGACACTGGTTGTTTTTCCTTCTGGAGTTTTCTCTGATAAATACAGAAGAGATAAGATACTGAAATTCTCCGGTATATTCGGTTTAATTGGTACCTATCTGATATATCTGGCAAATGAATTGACACTTGTAATTGTTGGATTGATATTCTGGGGCTTATTCCAGGGATTTAATCGACCTGCATTTGAGAGTATATTTGCAGACAGCGTGGAGAGTGGAAAAAGATCATACATTTATGCTAAATTACATCTCTATCGGCAATTATCAATGAGCATTGGGCCATTCATAAATATAATCTTATTCTTTATTCTTGGTGATAAATGGGATATTACAGATCTCAAGCTTGTAATGACTGTGGGTATAGTGATCTCAACATTCTCAATTTATTATCTTTACAGATTAAATGATGATAATTCAGTTTCCGGCTCTGATGGAATATATGGGAATACAGGTATAATTGAGAATACAGGTATAATTGAGAATACAGGTATAATTGAGAATACAGGTATAATTGAGAATAATGATATAATTGAGAATAATGATATAATTGAGAATACAGGTATAATTGAGAATAAAATGCTATCTGAGAATAAAATGGTTAAAATCAAGCCCAATAATTTGATCCCGATAATAATTATTGGATCTAATCTAATCATTGGAGCAGGAGCCGGGATGACAATTAAATTTTTCCCAATATTCTTTATTGAGATATATTCAGCTACACCGATACTTGTTAATTTCCTTTTTGGAATGACCTTCATATTCACTGGATTGGCATCTGTATGGGCACAGAAATTCTCAAAGAAAAATGGAAGAGTAATTATGATGGTAACAGTACAGCTATTGGCAACCGCTTGTTTATTATGGATATCATTCTATCCTGTGTTACTATTGATGACAGTACTGTATATTGCAAGGGGTTCATTAATGAATGCCTCTCAACCACTTTCAAGATCTATTCTTATGGATGTGGTGACAAAGAACAATAGAGGCAAGGTTAATTCTCTGGAAGCTCTGGCATGGGGGCTGTTCTGGAATGTTTCAGCTGCTCTAGGTGGTGTATTGATCGATAAGTATGGCTACAGTACTACATTCAGAATAACTGCTGGAATATACTTTTTTGCCACATTACCACTTTTAATGTTAATACCAATGGTTAAAAATGAGAAATAATAATTGTGACAGTTAAATGTTAGATAACTCCTTGCTTACCTTTCAAAATCTTGTATATTATCGAATATCTAGATAATTTATACTTTAGTATAATTTTATTTACAAAATAATTTCTCAATATAGTTGGTTGCAAACGTATTATTCTGCAATTTATGAAGTATCTGTGCCTCTATTTTGTAAAATCTATTCGAGTGTGTTGGTTCATAAATATGGGAAACCTCATGTATCGCAACACTGACGAACTTTATTGTTTTTGATACTGTATTATCTGAAATATCTGGTATCTGATCATGATTAATTGCAATATAAGTACCTATCTTACACGCAAGTGTATCTGTATTGCCAAATAGCAAAACTCCTGTTATATTGCCAAGTATATCTCTGTAATTTTCATCAATAATTTTCTTATCAACCATTGTATCATTAAACACCGCAATTATCAAAGCAATTAGCTTATCCCAGATTATAGCCTGATTTTTGTAATACATTAAATTTCCATTCTGTTTGAATTTATCAAAAAGATCCTTACCCGATGGATAAATTAGACATTTTATTCCCTCAAATTCAGAATATATTATATTCTCCGCGAATTCCCCAATTTCATCAACTGAAAATATATCATTCACAACTCGCTTGACATGTTTTTTAACAAGTTCATCAAAATGAATTCTGTATGTATCATCAATGAAATAATTAATTATCTCAAATGCAATTATTATCTGTTCATTCTGCAGTACTTTACTTGTGAAAAGTTTCTCATCAAAAGATATCCAATGACTATGCTCAAGATCTTTCAACCTGGCCTCACCTTCAAGTATTCCATAGCTGTATCTTAATCCAATAATTGTATCAGAGAACAGATCTAGAATACTGATAGAAAATCTATTTTTAAACCATTGTCTGAATGTATCTGCTGTGATCTCATCATCTATATTTGAGTAAGTGGTGGATATTATATTTGAGATCTTATCAAATCTATCAATTCCCAATAATTCGATTAGTTTATCAAAATTTACAATTTCAGATTTGATAGAGGTAATATTTCCCAGATTATTAAGCACATTGCTAATCATTTGCAAACCATCATTATAGGAGATAATTCTATTATCAACTAGATAATCCCTTCTTCTAGCAATCTCATTCTTTACTGATTTTACAATATGGAAATAATCCTTGTTCAGTGCTTTTCTAAGTCTATCATTATTAATCAATGTCAATAATCTGCTAACCTGATTATGACCAAATTTAGAGAGTGACCTTCTTGACGCATCTAGATATGATCCATGTGAGATGATAAGAGTGATATTGGAAACTATCATATCTCCTGTATTGAAATAGATGGGAAGTACTCTGTAAGTATCCACATTACCAAGTTTCAGTAGAAAATTAATATTATCATCAATTATTATATCCTCAGTGTATTTCAGATTCTGATATTTGAATTTTCTATGAGATTTCACCTTCAGTTTATTATCCAATTTATTTCCTATCTGTTCCAATTCTCCCTTACCAAATAACAATTCAATTTCTGAATAATAAATCCATTTTTTCAGATTATCTTTCACATTTTTATAAGAATATACCTTCTTGGCATTCTCATCAAGAAATACCTCTATTCTAATTCCTTCAATAAATCTGTATGATCGCTCAATCTGAATATCACTCCAAGAATTAATTCTCAATCTGTGTGTACCTGTTTCAACGATTGTATACTCCATGTATCCATATATTGAGATAAAGCCAAGTCCCCGGTTAGTATCAAAACTCCCACCTGTTTCAAATGCAGTGAGTAATTTATTTTTTATATTATCAATCGATAATGCAATACCATCATTGTAGAAAATAATACTATCTGTTTTATGAATAACTTTGATGACCCTCTCAGCAGATTCAAATGCATTACTAACCAGTTCATCAATAAGATCGTGCTCTTTCTTGAATTGATTGATAAAATTAGACATGTTTATCTGATGTTTTATAGAGAATTCATCAGGCATAAATCAGAATTATATGCTGAAATTATTTTAAGCTTTGTATGTCAAATTATCTGTGAAATAGGATATGTAAATTCAAATATATTCAGATAATAATTTCATTGCCTCATCTAACTGTGTGAACACAAGTTCTCTATCAAGAAGGTCATTGTAGGTCTTGCTTTTAACTCCCATCACAGAGGAATCTTCTGGATTATACAGTACCTCAAAAGATGCAGATTTAATATAGAAATTATCCAGAGTTGTAAAATCTATTTCTGGAATGTTATCATCTGATATCTCAATAGATATATTTGTTAAATTCTCACAGTTAACAAATAATTCACTATCAAGGTCTCTGAGACTATTATCCACAAGATATAAATTTTCCATATTTACTAGTTTATCAAAACATCCCTTTGGCAATGTTTCTAGATTATTATCAAATAAAGATAGACTTTTTAGAACTGTAAGATTATCAAATGTACCTTTTGCAATATTATTCAGATTATTATTATAGATAAACAGAGATTTGAGGTTATTTAGATCTGCAAACAGGTTACTTTGTAGCTTATCAATTTTATTAGTATCCAGTGATAAAGTCTCTAGATTCATCAATCCAGAAAATAAATTGTCTGCAAACTCTGCTATATTA
>JAJRQD010000137.1 GCA_024280435.1 archaeon
ACCAATGATTGTAATTGGAATTGCTGTGATATATATTGTGAAGGTGGTCCTTCCAAAAATCAAACAACCAATTAAATAGAATATACTATTTTTTACAAAAACCTCATAGATATTATGAATTAAAATTGTGAATTAGATTTGTTAAGGTATTATACAATCAGTAGCTGTTATACCTCCATTGGTATAGCCTGAGGCTACTCCAAGAGTAAATCCTACCACAATTGGTAGAATAGTATTGTTAATTTCATGATCATAGATCTGTTGAATAGTTTGATGAATGTTTTTGTCATGTGAATTCTATCTAGAATACTATAAAAACTATTGATCATCTAGATAATTTGAAATATATAAAAAAGCATTTCTATAAATTAATTTTCAAAATCTCCAAAGTTTCTAAGTACAATTTGAAATTATAACATAGAAAGGTATTAGTATAGCTTTGGCTCTACCACTTTCCTCCTTTCAGCTATTCCTAATGGTTTTAGTTTTACTAAACCAAAAACATGTTCCACGCTTGCTCTCCATTCATATTATATTTGTACCGTCCAGGATAATTTTTCATAGTCCGAACAATAAGATATAGTTGGGAATTAGTCCCATAATTAATTGAATTCGATTTTGGAGCAATTACAGGTTTAATACCTTCTTGTTTTAAGCAATCCTGTTATTTTCTCATTCCAATAAGCAGTATCCAGATACATACATCGTATCCCAACAATTAATCGTTTGGGTAGTTTTTTTCACAATTTTGAAAATAATACAGAATCATGATCTATACTTCTGGATAGAACTAAAATGCTCAATTTTGTGATAAAATCATAAATTAGTAATTTAATTGAGCATATTGATTTGAACAATTTTAAAAAATGCTTTTAACATTTACTTTATTTTTTGATTATATATTCCACCCCGTTATTGAAAAAGCAAGAATCAATTCTCAATAATGAGTTTTCTATTTTTATTTTTAATTGATACAATCTATATTTAATTCCTGATTTGGCACTAGATTCAAAGTAAATTAATATTTTTTCTCTAGGATCATCTTTAAATTTTAAAAGTGGGAATATCAACTGATGAATACTTTGTGTTTTATAAAATTTCTTTTTTAATTCTATAATAATTATATATTTATCATTTTCAAGCACATGATCAATCTCATAGTTAGTTTTTTCGAGTGAAATAATTTCATTACCTATCAAAATTTTTGCAGAAACACTTCCTTGAAATCTTCCACAAAGTTCTAGTTTGCCTATATTTTGTATTTTTACATAATTTAAAAGATAATTATTGAGTATATTCATTCTTTGAGACAGAAAAAAATAATTATCTTCATTCAATAATTCAGACCTTAATAACAGGCTATTATTTATCATTTTTTCTTTTAGATACAATACTTTACTATATTCCAATGATAATTTTCCAAATAAAGAATGTTCTATTTTATCACGTTTTACTAGTAGACAAGTACCTACTTTGTTTCTGAGTATTTCTAGATTATTATCAATAAATATTTTTGGTAATTCATTTTTATGATAATGAGGAATCAGTTTAACTGGCTTTAAATTAAGTTCTTTGAAAATACTATTAGATACTTCAAAAACGATTGTAGAATAATTATTATTTAACCAAATATCAATTTCTTCTGAAATAGACGAATTTTTGATAATTTTCGCCCAACCTTTTTCTTTCTTAGACAATATTTTATATTAAATTGTAAACTATAAAAATTTTATAAATAATATTCATATTTTTTATCAAATGATGTAATTGTTCTAAATTAAATATTACAATGATTCATAAAATCGTCTATTGGTAAACCAAAAGCTATATCTGATATAAACTAATTCATATATAGTCTCATAATCATGCATAAAATCTTCAAAATCACTAATTTGATTTTTAATTTCATTTTCTATGATATGGTAGTCATCTACTGTCAATTCATCATGAATATGATCTTTCTCAAAATCAACAGTAATAGTATTTTCTTCAATTAATATTTTATATTTAAGCATAAAAATCACGTTTTAGCCAAGCAATCAAACTTTTGCTGATATGAAAATAATATAAATAGATTATAAAAGATTATAGAGAGAGTAAGTTATAAGTGAAATTTTAATATTTACATCAAATTCTCTTATTTGATCACTGATAAACATCAGGTTCAAGAATAAATTGTACACTTTTTTTTTATCATTTGATTTAATACTAGCATTTCCTATAAATGTAAAATACCTAAAATTATAAGGAAAATTAGTATATTATTTATGTAATCAATTTTGGTTATGAAAATAATTAAAAGTAATGATGATAAATATAAATAAGGAATAATAATGGCAGATTCAAATCATGTAATATTTTGGTGTGGTGAATGTAATACACCTTATCGAGGATTAAATAATATATGTGCCATTTGCAATAATGTGGGAGATCGTTTAACAACTGATTTAAGACCAGTTTTTGCAAGGGAAAGAGCAATTTTAGAATACTTTAAAATAAATTGTTTTGAAAATAAATCGGTTTGGACAAATTCCAGATCAAGAATATATTATATAGATGGTAAAAAAGAGAGACTACCAACTTATGCAGAATATCGGGACAAATCAGATGAAATCCGTGATTTTATAATTGAGAAAAATGATTATTTGGAGGAATTGGATAAAAAAATAATGGATGATTATTTAGATTTATTTCAATCATCTAAAATTTATATGAATAGAATAATTACAGATTCTCATGATTTCATTGTAAAAAATGCGATGAAGTACAAAAAGCGATTACTTATGGTTTCATTTAGTGGTGGAAAAGACTCAACAGTTGTATCACATTTAGTTTTGAGAGCTCTTGGAAGGGATAATATATTGCATGTTTTTAGTGATACAAAGATAGAGGATGTTAATACTTACAAATATATTGCTGAATTTCAATATGAGTACAAAAACGTTCCATTTCATACTGCGTATTCAAATCAGAAGTTTTTTGATTTGATCGATCATATGGGTCCTCCTTCAAGAGTAATGAGGTGGTGTTGCAGTGTGATAAAATCCGGTCCAATTACTACTTTTCTCCAATCTTTGGGAGATATGAAAGTACTGACCTATTATGGTGTCCGAAGGGCAGAATCCACTCAACGAGCAGATTATAATGCGGTTAGTGTTAGTGCTAAAATTGGTAACCAAATCACTGCTTCTCCAATAATAGATTGGATTGAATTTGATATTTGGGCTTATATTATTCTTGAGAAAGTTATGTTCAATAAATCATATCGATTAGGATATTCTCGTGTGGGGTGTTGGCTATGTCCAATGAACTCTTCTTGGTCTGATTTCTTAAATTCCATACATTTTAAAGAGGATGATGATAAATGGCAAAGTTGGTTAATTGATTTTGCCAAAAAAATAGGTAAACCCGATCCTGAGGTCTATGTTAGAGACAAAAAATGGGCGGCAAGACAGGGAGGTGCAGGTTTGAATAAAGTATGGAAGCCTATTAGTATTCGATCTTGTGGTGATATGAATAATGCAATTGATATTACAATCAAAAAACCAATTGTTTACGATGAATTTATTCAATTTATCAAACCTTTAGGTAAAATTAATTGGGGTAAATCAAGTAAACAAGATGGCGAATTTTATCTGAATAGTAATGGTAATAGTGGTTACAATATGATCTTTTATTGTAGAGAAGGTGATACCACAGTGAAAATACAAGCATTGGATGAAGATAAAGTTGAAGAAATACATAGATGGGCTAAATATCAACTAAATAAGTATCAAACATGTATTCAATGTACTGCATGTGCTGTTGCTTGTCCTTACTCTGCAATTCAGGTAGAACCGCTAAAAAATGTTTATTCTATTTCAGAAGATAAATGCGTTAATTGCAATGAATGCGTAACTCATTTTGGATCAACTGGTTGTCTGGTTGCAAAGAGCCTATCATCATATGGAGACGATAAAAAAGACAATGTAAAACAAGAATTAATCAATGCAACCGATGGATTACCTAATACATTTATCAAATTAAAACAAATATGAAATCTTGTTAGCCAGATTTTAGCATGCAAATTATACAGATATTTCAAAAAAATATAGTCTCTAATAAAAATGATTTATATTTGATTCGAGTAATACAAAATATTGACATTTGGGAGACATGATTCATTCTATATCAGAGATGGATGGATAAATAAAATATTAGATGGAATAACTAAAAAATCAGATATATTTCAAAGCAAAGATGCACCTGAAATATTAGGGGTGGGCTATAATATGGTTAAATCAATGAAATTCTGGGCAGAAGCTATGGGATTGGTTAAATTCCATAGGAGTGATAATTTAAAACATAAAATTACGGTATTAGGGCGGAAAATAAAGGAAAACGATCCTTATCTTGAAAAAATAGAATCACTTTGGTTGCTACATATAAATTTAGCATCATCATTAGCATATAGTTCAACCTGGTATTATTTTTTTAATTTATATGATTCTGCAATTTTTGATGTAACTGATTTTAATAGATTAATCTCTCCATGGATAGAAGACAACTATAAAGAAATTCAGACAAAATCAAAAGTATCTGAGAATACCTTAAAAAAAGATATCATGTGTTTTATAAATACTTACACAATGAAAAGGAAGAAACAGAATCCAGAATCTGAAATATTCTCACCATTATCTCAATTAAATCTGATGAACTATCAATCACAAAGAATTCTTTTTAATTCATTAAATCAAAAACAGGTTCCAATTACCATATTTGAGTATGCTTTACTTAATTATATGTTAAAAATCGAATCAACCGAGGATAATGATATTATCCAGGTAAATGTTATCGATTTGATTGATCAACCCTTATCTCCAGGTAGGATCCTTAAATGTAGTACTAATGCATTGTATGGATTGATATCTGCTGCAATAAATCGAGGTTTTATAAAAGGATTAAAGTTGGAAAGAACAGCTGGATTAGATGTTGTAACAATATCAAAACAAAATAAAGTTCAAGATATTCTTGGATTAATATACGAGGGATAATATGTCTATATATAAAAGATCAATCAATTTAGAATTAGATTTGGATTCAGATGTACTTAATGAGTTTAAAATTTCAAAACATGCAATAAACACAATTTCATTATTATTAAATACAGTTGATCCAGATCAGAATGAAAGAACAGTTGTAATTTCTGGTTCATTTGGTTCTGGTAAATCATTTACCCTATTATTATATGCAAACTTAATTAAAAGATCATTAGATGATTTTAAACTAATATTTCCACAAATATTCAATGAACTTAATTCATATAAAAGTATGAACCGTATTTTTTCCAAAAAATATATCAAAAACAGTTCAAAGCTAATAATTCTTTATGGTAATATCGATATTGATAAGGTATTGTATACTAAATTAAAATCTCAATATCCTAAAATTACAACAGGAAATGGTTCTAGTTTTCAATCAATTAATCTTCTGAGATCTTTAATAGTTGAACAGAATAAAATTGGACAAAACTTGACAATAATTTTTGATGAATTCAGTATGTTTATGGAAAAAAATAAGGGAAATCTCCCCGTAGAGTATCTTCAAGAACTAGTAGAGTTGGTTAATAATTCAAAGTATATTAATCTCTATTTAGTTACTCATAAGCTAATCAATAATTACGTGGATCAAAATGATACCGATTCATTAAATAGATGGCGAACTATAGAAGGTCGTTTTTCCTCATTAAAACTTCCAATAAACACTGATATTATGTTTGATATATTGGTAAATGCACTACAAGATAAATATGTAAGTAAAATGCGAACTAAATTTTATAAAGATGGTTACAGGAAATTTACTGATAGAAAAGATTGGATTGCATTCTCTAAAATGAATGTTCACTTAAATAGGATAATACAGAAAAATCAAATTGAAATATTATGGCCATTTCATCCACTTGCATTCTTATCATTACCAATATTATCCGCAGAGGTTGGTCAAAATAACCGATCTATTGCATCCTTTCTGAATTCAATTGAAAACAATTCTTTAAAGTCTTTATTCACTTTTGAAGAAAATGAAGAAGAGAGGAATGTTGATTTCAATATTAACTTAGCTACATTGTGGGATTATTTTGAAATTCCAATAATGCAAGATACTGGATTTGGTGGTAAATCAGATATATGGCAATCAGTCAATAAAAGCCTCACAGTGATTCTTAAGGAAAGTACAAATGAGCAAATGATTTTGTTAATAAAATCTATTGCAATAATTGAAATATGTTCTAGCATTTTAAACATCTATCCAACTGACGATATACTAACTCTTGCATTAACATTGAATGGTAAAAAAAATGACATTAATTTTAGAATTACAGTTGATAGATTAAAGAATCTAGGATTGATCAGATATCATAAAAATCGAAAAATATGGCAATTATATGATGGAACTGGTATAAATTGGCAAATTGAAATAAACAATATAATGAAAAATAAAGTTTTCAATAATGCAAATCGAATTTCTACATTAAAGAAACATCTTAAATTATTGCCTCTTGTTACAAGAAGGCATAATTTTAAAAATAAAATAATACGTTTTTTTAAGCAAGAGTTAGTGCTTGAGACGGTGGATACAATAATAGAAGAGGATTTTGATGAAATTCAAATACTACATTCCGATGGAATAATAATGTATTTACCTTTACTTTCAAATGAAGAAATCATTGAATTTCATGATCTTGATTTCAGAGTATTGAAGATCCCCAATAATCTTAAACGAAGAATTATTTATGCAATTCCAAGGAAAAATATTGATTGTGAAGAAGTACTTAGAAATATCTTTGCATTGGAAATTTTGGCTAAGAATAAAGAATTTGTTGGATTAGACAAAAGAATTCAGAATGAGATTGATTTAGAAATCAAAGAACAAAAAATAATACTTGAAGAAAAGTTGTATGATTTTATAAATTCTTATTCAAATACTGACTTTTTTATACCTGGAATATCTACAAAATACTGTTCTCCAAATAAAAAAGAATTGGATGAAGAATTATCAAAATTAATGTCTATAACCTTTGTACATTCTCCAATTGTGAACTCTGAGTTATTCAATAAAAATATTATTACATCAACTATTAAAAGAGAAATAATATTATTAATTGATGAAATGCAACAGAACTTTACAAGTCCATTAAGATGGGATAAAAATCCTGCCCGTGCAGTATTCTATCGAACATTGACATATAATACAAATCTCTCTATTAATTATGAAGAATCAAAGTTAAATATAAACGCATCAAAGTATAATTTTCAAGATGCGATTGTAAATCTTTCAAATTATATATCTAATAATCATAATTTAACAAATAAAGAAATTCTTAATTTCATACAATCACCCCCATATGGGATGCGAAAAGGATCAATACCTATTTTTCTTTATTTTGCTATGTTGAAATCAGAGGGCAATGAATTCTTTATTTCTGATAGCGAAAATCATTTGGATTTTCTCAATATAAATGGAGAGAACCTAGTAAACTTTGTTTTTGATACTTCAAAAGAATATAAAATGATAACTAGATTGAATACGGATGAACTATTACAACTAAATGCTAGTATTGCAGAGGTATTGTTAGATTTGATAGATTCTGAAACTGCTATATATCATGAAATTCAGCAATCAATTAATAATAATCAGTTATCTAATATAAAATTCCAGCAATTAGTACAAAATTGGTTTTTACAATTACCAAGGTTTACTTTTCGAACTGAAAATTTAGACTATATTGAGGATGAAGAAGTATTAATCACAAAAAATATGTTTAGGGATATATCAATACATCCAATTAAAACTTTAATTGATTTTGATTTTATTATTAATAATATATCTGATGTTAATACAATAATCAATACTCTTAGAAAACATATTATAATAATAAATAATATCCTCCCCAAGCTAAAGTATCAAATTATACAATCTTTTAATTCTTTTATTGGAATAAACTTTTCCAATAATAAATTGGATGAAATCAATATTTCTGAATTTTTAGGTACATTAAAAGATAAATTTGAGATAATGCAATCAGTAAAGAACTTTTATATCGCTGATGATGCCCAGAAAATTGAAAATTTCATTCAAAAACTATCTGTCATCCATATAGATCAACTAACAATTGATATTATAATTGATAATATAGCTAAAGAATTTACAACTATTTTGCCTAATGATTGGAATGATATGACCTTTCAGTTATATGAATCAAAGCTTAAACAATTAAAGAAAAGTATATCAACAAGTAATGAGGATAAAAAGTTGAATTCTACCATTAAATTCATTTCAGAAAGTAATGAAGAGGAATTCTCTATAAATTTCAATACTGATGAATTAACAAATAATGGAAAGGTTATGCTGAGTAATTTAAAAAATCAAGTAAATATTTTTGGTAGAGGAATGACTGACAATGAAAAGATAAATGTACTCTTCAAATTTTTAAAAGATATTACAAATCAGTAGGTATTTCAATGACTGAGAATTCAATAATTTATCTAGATAATTCTGCAACCTCATTTCCAAAACCACCAGGTGTACTGGAATTTGCGACTAATTTTTACTCTAAAGCTGGAATTAATGCAGGCAGGGGAAAAAGTTCTCTAAATAATGAAGTTGAGAACATGATAAATGAAACTAGAATTATGTTATCAGATCATTTTGAAATAGATTATCCAGAATGTGTTATATTCTCGCCTTCTGCTTCATTAGCTCTGAATCAAATAATTTTTGGATTAGATTCTAAGGATAAAAATATCTATTTTTCACCATTTGAGCATAATTCTGTACTAAGACCTCTTCATAGATTAAGTAATGATAAAATTGCTAATATTTTTGAAATCCCATTTAAAGAGAATTTTAAAATAAATAAGAATGAATTAAAAAGATTATTTGAAAGTAATGTACCTGATATAATTATATTATCTCAAACCAGTAATGTATGTGGATTGAACTTACCTATCAAGCAAATTATTAAATTAGCCCGAATGTACAACCAAAATACGCTTTTAATTGTTGATGGTGCACAATCATCTGGTTTATTACCTCTTTCAATAAAAGAATTTGGTATTGATTATTATGTGTTTTCAGGTCATAAATCATTATATGGTGGATATGGTATTGCCGGATGGATAATGCCTGATCCTTCAAAAGCAAAAAATCTAAATCCGTTCATAATGGGTGGTACTGGTACTGAGAGTGAAAATTTGGATATGCCTGATATTCTCCCATCTAAATTTGAAGTAGGGAGTATGAACCTATGGGCAATCGCATCATTGAATGCTTCATTAAAATGGCTAAAATCGCAGGATAAACAACACATTGTTACTCATTCAATCAATCTATTAAAAATAATATACAATGGAATCAAGGATCTCAATGGCATTATATTTTATGGTCCAATTTTTGAAAACAATTGGTTTCCAATTTTATCTTTTACACTTACCGGAAAGAATTCAAATACAATAAGTAATCAACTATCTTCTGTTGTGGCAACAAGGTCTGGATTTCACTGTGCTCCATTAACTCATAAATTTTTCAAAACCGAGAATACCAGTGGTACTGTAAGAATAAGTCCAGGAATATTTAATACTGAAGAAGAGATGCTTGAAGTTATAAATGTAATAAAGAAAATAATAAATTAAGTTAATGAATTTATAGTCAAAAATTAATGGTTGTAAAAACATATTAAATTAAGGCATATTCATACATATAATACAAAAGATAAATAAATAAAATCGATATTAATTTATTATAGTTGGAGTGAGTTTATGTTTGAAAAATTATTAAATCCTCATTTAAGTAAAAAGTCTATCACTAAAAAAAAAGATATATTACCTGATGGAATTGTTTATGATTTAAAAAAATCCTTTATCGTAGTAAAAGAGATATATAATCAACTAAAAAATGAAAATGCGTTTAATAAAGATAGTGGGATTAATTATTTACAATTGAAAAATAAATTGTCTACTTTTGCAGCTCAAAGAGGACTTAGTAGTGGAACAGAAGATACTACAGTGGTTGAATATAATACAAAAAGATTTTTTGAAAGAGATGATATCAATATATATATGGGCTCACTGATGAGAACTGCTAATCTAGAAAATGAATGTGTAAATGAGCAGGATTTACTTTATTATGCAGCAAATCGTCAGAAAATCTTTCGTTTTACAATTCAGATAATATCTAATTATCTATCATTAGATAATAACTTTATACAAAAAAAACAAATTATTGACGATACAATTAATCTAATAAATGAACTTGTTAAAAAAGATTCAAAAATATTGAATAAAACAAAACCAACTTCTTATGAAAAAAATATAAATAAAGTATTAAAAGATTTATTTACTTTAAATCGTATTGAAATAGAGGATGATAAAATATATTTGGAATATAATGATCTAGTAAGCCCAATTGCGATTTTCTATTCTCTATTCTATTATGCGATTGAACATCAAGAATTTGTTATTAAGTTTGATAAAATGATTGAATTAAATCTGCATAATTTTTGGTTAATAAATGAAAATATATTAAGAGAGAAGTTAAATTTACTTGTTCAATTAAAATTAATTACTTATGAATCAAAAGCAGGTCTAGATCAATATTCTTTCATTTTTCAGGATTTTGATCAATTTTACAAAACAATGGATAAATTGGAGGAAGAACTTTGCTAGAAAGTGGAATTAAAAATAATGTTTTAATAGACACACAAATAAGATGTAAGCCATTAATAAATAAAGTAATAAATAAATGTAAAACCGCAAATAATAAATTAAAAAGAACAATTAACATAATAATAATTAGCGGTGACAAAGGAGCTGGGAAAACATTTTTACTCCAACATTTAGCAGAAAAATTCAATTCTTTATTTATTGATTTTAGATCTTTGGAGTTAGATGTTTATGATAGTAATATAAAATATAAAAATTTAATCAAAGAAAAAATAGGTCAAATCAATCACAATGAGATAATATTTTTAGATCATTTAGATTCTGAAGTGAAAATAGGTCGCAAAATTATTCATTGGATATATACCTTATATTCTGGATCTCATCCAATATTAATTACAAGTAGTAATAATTTATCAAATATGGATGAAATCCTGACTGAGAGATTTATTCCAAGTATTATCTCAATAGAAAGTCCTAGAATTATAGATATAAATAATATTATTTCAAATATGGAAATAACAAAAATTAAACTAACAAAAAAAATGATTTCAACTAATACAATAAGTTTGAATGAATTATTGTCCAATCAAGAGATGGAGGGTTAAAAATGAAAATAACAGAAAAAAAATTAGTAATCGGAAAATTAGAAGAGCCAGAGATGGTAATTAAACTGGATAACATGAATTATGCACAGATTTCTTCTTATGTTATACCGACAAATGAACATCAAAAAAGAGATCTTGTAAATATTATCATTAATTTATATGAAATTATGAGTGGTTCATCAAAAAATGCAAAAAATATTTTGTTGAGGGGTCAATATGGGAGTGGGAAGTCACATCTACTATCTTTCCTATTTTTCATATTCAATAAAATTGATTTGGGAGGTAACTATCATCTGGTCAGAGAAAAAATTCTAGATAAGATAAATAATCGATTAGAAATAGAAACTAATATTTTAGAAGATTTGAAGAATGGAAAAAATAAATATCTTATCATTCCAATTAACCTTCGTAGTCACTATAATTATGGTTTGGTATACATTATATTAGATCGATTGTTAGAAATTTTAAAAGAAAACAATTTCACAAAAAATGATAAATATGAACAACTTGAGAGATACATTACTAAGTATCGAAAAGAAGGTCTATCACTCGATGAAAAAGATGATCTTTATCTAAGTAATACAAAAAATATGTTGGTATTTATAATGGACTTGGCAAAATCATATGGCTTCACTGGTTCTATGATATTGTTTGATGAATTTTCTGCTTACTATAAAGGATTAAATGACATGAATAAAAGTCGTGCAACCAGTGTTTTACAATCTGTTGCTGAAAAGGGTATTGAATTTAACATCTCTACAATTTTCTCAATGCAAGAGGATAAAATAAAAGAAATGTTGGATGCAGATCAAATTAAACGTAGATTTATCCAAATTAATTTATCAACAATTGATCCACGGGATTTAATTCTTATGCGATTGCTTCCCCATCGTGAAAAAGATAAAATTACTGCTATTTATAATAAAGATTCAAAGTTTAAAATGATTAAACAATCAAAATTTGTTAATTATTATCCATTTAATCATATGGTTATTGATATATTAGGTAAGTTAACTGATAATCATCTTGCAGATGCTTCAAGTAATATATTGACTTATTCATCAAAAATGATTAATAATTGGATGAATGACTCTTCACCAATAATTTCAATAAATCATTTGTATAATTCATTAAATGAGATTAATAGTTCTCATCATGATAGATTTGGTGAAGAATTTAAAATTGAAAAGATATTTGTTGAGAACTTACATAAAATATTAGATATGGATAGTAAAGATGATAAAATGCTATTATCTTTTGTATCAGGTGTTCTTTTACAAAAGAATTTAGGTATATCAATTGAAGAAATTAAGTCTTTATTATTAATTGACAAAAATCTAACTGAAATCAAAGAAATGATTGCTTCTTGGATAGATAATAAAATTTCAAAACTCCATCAAGGCCAAATTATTGTAAATGAGATTGGAAACAATACTCATTATTCATTCAAAGCATTTCTAAATGAAACAGTTGATGTGAAAAAATACCTGGCAAAAATAAAACCAATTATTACTGAAGAGTTTATTAAAAAAGGTATTTGGATGTTAAGACTGTTTAATGAGGATAATAAGAGTCATAGGGTTGATTTAGATTGGTTTGCTGAGAAATTATCACTTATCATTTATTCTAATCATAAGTTGATAAATAATTTTCGTAAATCCAAAAAGAAATCAAATTACACTGATGAATTTCATATAAAAGTAATTTTTGATGGTGAAGAAAATCAAAAAATAATGAAATTGGATGATTCAAATCAATTTTTAATAAAAGTTAAATCAAAAATAAATCTTGATAAGCATATTAAACTTATAGATTATTTTGCAATAGCAATTCTTGAAGCAATTTTAAATGAAAATACCATTTCTATTGTCTATAATTTAGCAATGGAAACAGATAAAGATCTATTTTCAAAAATAAATAAAGAAATTCTAAAAAATTATAAACAAAAAGATAGGAAAAAAATATTACTAGATTTAGAAGAACGTATTTTAAGGCTTAAGACAGGTGCTAATCGTGAGTTGAAAAAATTGATTGATAAGTCAACGATACATTTCAGAGGAACTAAAAGAAAGGTCAACACTAGTATTGGTTATTGGGATGGTGTATCTGAAAGTATTTATGAAATATTATCTGAATATTTTCATAAAAATCCAAAAATATCTAAAAATTTAACCACTGATAATCTAAAGATGCAATTTAATTTAATTATGAAAGATATTGAAAATCCTTCATCAGGTGATAACCGAAATATTAAACTAACTTCTATACCATTGGGTTTAGTCAGTGAAGCTAAATATTATGATAATAATAAGTTGGTAAAAATCCAGCCACAAAGTGATAATTTGATTGCAAACACAATATTATCACAAATTAAAGAAGAATATATTTCTTTTAAAGAGTTATTTGATTATTTTTGGAGTCCACCTTATAGAATAGATAATAAATTCATTCTATTGATTATTTTAGCAATGCTCAAGCAAAATATGATTTTGATAAAGGCAAAAGATGATAATAATGATTGGGAAGAGTATGAAATCAATGAGTTTGATATAAAAGACTTTGGAAAAATTGATGAACTAGAAAATTTCTATATATTCAAAGAGGATATTATTAGTGATGAAGAATGGAAATTTTATAAAAAGAATGCTATTATATTTAGATTACAGAATAATAAAATGCAAGGATCAATTGATAAAACAAAGGAAATTGAACTCTCAAATCACATAAATAATTTGATAAGAGAAAATTATCGATATTTAGAAATTTTATTAGATCGTTTTGTTAAACCTCTTAAGAAGATCAGTGACAAAAATGGTTTTGATTTTCCAGAATTGGATGAAATTCAGATTGTCAAACTTTATAATATAATTAATTCAAAAGGTAGTAAAAAATTAGCTCAGATAATGGCTATTATTGAAGATAATATCGATGAATTCCAAAATGAACTATCCGTTTTTGAGTATGTAGTAGAACCTAATTTTAGAACATGGCGTGATAAATTCGATGAATTGAATATTGGCATCTCAAATGAGTTTATACCTAAAATTGATAATGGAATAAAATTGGATTATGAAGACCTTTCATCCTATTTTAGTGAATTGTATGATTATATCCAACTAGACGGGGAATTTTCCAAAAAAATAAATCGCTTTGTTAAAAAAACTAGAGATGGATTTATTAAAAGACATTATAATTACAATAAACATATTGATATCTCAATAAAAAGTGATTGGATTAATGCCTATAAGGAGACTTTTGGTAATATTCTACCTAAGGGTGATTATTATCAACTTAAGAATATAGTAGATCAAATTGATAAATTTAATAATTCTGAAATATGTGAGTTAAAACTGACATCAGATAATAATCATTTTTATCAAAACTATGAATGTACTCAATGTGACTTTAATTTATCAAAGCATAACTCGTTATTATCTGAGCTTAACAAAGTATATAATAAGTTTGCAAATATTTTTATGATTTATAACAATAAATATTGTCCAGAAAATGTATTAAATAAAAATAATACAATAAGTGTTTACCATCTGAATAAATTGAAGGAAAACATGAATACTGATCGTGGAAAAGTAATTTTTAAAGAGAAAGATGCTTTGAAAATATTTGGATTGCCAAAAAATTCATTTCTTAGATTGTCTGAAATTGAAAAAATAATAGATAATTTAAAATCTGAACATCCTGATGAGGAGGTCTTAATCAACTTTTCAAGTTTAATTCATTAATAGGTGATTTACAATCAATAATTTACAATTAACAAATAATCAATTAAAAGCAATTAATTCCCCAATTAATAAATTTATATACATTAATGCTTCTGCTGGTAGTGGTAAAACTTTAACAATTATCGAACGTCTTAAGTTCTTGATTAACAAATACCACAAAGCCAATAGAAATCCTTTGCTTCCTGAAAATATATTAATTATTTCTTTCACAAATACTGCTGTTAGAGAAATAAGATTAAGGCTAAAAACAGATGCAATACTTTCAGAATATTCTGATAGTTTTATTATTCAAACAGTTGATAAATTTGTTAAGGATAACAATTTGATTGGCTTTAAAAATAGTAAATCAACATTTGATGAAAAAATAAAAATTGCATTATCGAACATAAATAATTCATTCAGTTCTAATCAAAGAATATATGAGTTAGAAAAAATACACCATATTATTGTTGATGAGGTTCAAGATCTTGTTTATCCCCGTGCAAATTTAATATATTCAATAATAAAATATGGTGTTGAAAAAAGTGAATTTGAATATTTTGGAATGTCTTTAGCTGGAGATTTAAAACAATCCTTGTATTCAAATAATGTGTATTATTTAAGAGATGAAGATAATTGGTTATCATACGATTTTATTAATAATATTGAAGAACTTTTAGAATATAATGATAAACAATTGAAAAAGATTGTTTTTACAAAAAGCCATAGGTTTTCTAAAAATTATCACCATTTATTAGTCAATTATTTGAATGATACAGCAATTGTGGACTATAATAATCATGAAGGTACAGAACTGTATTTTAAAGATTTAAAACAAATAATTACTAATATAATACCAAAAATAAAAATAAAAAATATAAATAAATTAGGTTCAAATGTGGCAATATTGAGCAGAGAAAACCAGCAAAATTTGATTATTGCAGATATTTTGAATAGCATTAATATCGATCGTATCCAAAATGGTTTACAAATTATGCAATTTTATGTACGACCTAAGGATTTAGAACCGATATTTTATCCATGGGTTCATACATTTTTTGAAGAACCAATAATGAAGTTAACTTCAAATAAAGTAAATTTAATAGCAAATATCTTTCCAGGAGATAAATCTAAATTTAGATTATTTCTAGATGAACTTAAAGATGAAGAAAATTTAGTTGCAATTAAAGATTTAAAAGAAAAAATTAAGCTAATTAAAGATGATTTATCATCTCCATGGTTTAATCTCTTTATTTATAAGAACTCAACTCCGGTAATAATTTCTACTATTCATGGAGTCAAAGGTATGGAATTTGAATATACTGTATTAAATTCACATTTTGATAAATTATTTAATAAAAATCTTGACTTAAATCAAATTCTATATGTAGCTCTTTCTCGTTCAAAAAGCATAACCTACTACTGTCAAGATATATCTGAATTCAGTAATTTGAAAAAACTAAATTATTTACCTCGAGATAGAACTAGATACTATTCCAAAAACTATCCAAAAGTTATTCAAATACATCATAGTAATGATCTTGATACTGACTATTATATGAAATCTAGTTTAGAAAGTAAAGATGATTATAAGCTTAGAATTAAGTTTATTTTATCTATTGCTGAGGGTGAACCATTATATTTGTTAAAATCAAAATATTTGGATAATGAAGGCTATTATTTTTACTCATATTATGATAATACTTATCCAATTGCAAGGTTAAAGCAATCTGTTGTTAAAATTATACTTGATGAAATTGGGAACTTCAATAAATATACAGGTATTTATGTCCTAACCCCTTACGCTGAATTTGGATATGGTGGAAAAGTAAATATCAATGTAAAATTGATGGGGTTGCTTCATAAAAGTTGATAGACATATTTTTGCCTATTATTCATTTCATTTTGTTCAAGCAATGAAACTAAAATAATATACAGTTAAATGTAATTATTTCTTGTTTATCATAAGAGGGAATTAATGACAATCTATAACCGTAAACCAAAAAAGAATTTGAATAATCAAAAATTAGTTCGAGAAGATTTAATTGATACGCTTTATATGGATTTATTAGGACCAAGCGATGAAAACGAAAAATTGAGAGAAAATCCAATTAGAAATTATGAAATTGGTAAAATTTATCCAATAGAAAGAAGTAATTCAAAAAATATAGATGATGAAGTTATAATTGAGGAGGATGAGGATGTACTAGATCCGAATATATCTGAGGAATTTTTTTCAAAGAACCCTGAAAATGTGGTTGAAGTATCAGTAAAAAGAAAAATGGTATCAATTGGAATTTCATGCAAACCATCTAAACTTGATAAACAAAAGGTAAAAATTATTTTTACAGGTGCCATATACAAAATAATAAATCCAGATACAGATGAAGTTACTACTAATTTTAATTATTATAATGCTACATGGAAACGATTTCCATTTGTTTTTAAAACAGAACTATCATTATTGGAGAATAAAAAATATGATATTTTAGGTCCAACTATCCATGGAATTGAAAATGATATTATTGCTGAACTTCATTTAACAATTAGAGGTGAAATAATTACAATATCAATCATCAACAAAAATGAATTATTTTTAAATAATGAAAATATGAGGGGTAAATTACTTCAAGAGGCTTATCTTACAATATTTCAACCAAAGATTAAACTAGAGTTTTCCCATCCACTATTATCAATTTCAAAAACAAAATCAAGTGATTTAATAGATGAAATTGATGAAATTGCTTTTCTATATAGGAAAAGAAAAGCATTTGCAATTGGTCATAATTGTTCTGCTGAATGGGAACTAAAAGACAACCCTTGCAATGTTATGACTTCAATAATCCCAAAATTTAGACTTCCTCCTTTGATTCCACGACAAATTAATGAAAATTCAGATTCTTATGAAAAAATGATTCATGATCCATCATATCTTATGAATTGCGATAAAGATGAATTACATAAAGCTTTACTAAAAATTAAAGAATTATATTCAAAATGGATTGATAGTCAGATAAATAAAAGCAAATCACTTTCTAGTGATGATTTAATAATTGCCAATAAGAATATTGATAAATGTAATATTGCACTTAATCGTATATCTGATGGTATTGAACTGATTTATAACAATAAAGACGTTAGGTACGCTTTTCTCTTGATGAATAAATCAATTGATTATCAATATTCTATAAAAAATAAATTAAGTGATAATCCATTCAAATTTTACTGGAGACATTTCCAAATAGGCTTTATTTTACAATCATTACATTCTACTCTGATCAATAACCATGTAGATAGGGATATAGTCGATCTATTATGGTTTCCAACTGGAGGAGGAAAGACTGAATGTTATAATGGATTGTCATTAACATATTTATTTTACCTAAGGATAACTGATGAAAAAGCAATTGGTGTATCAATTATCACAAGGTATACTTTACGTTTATTAACCTTACAACAGTTTAATCGTTCTGCTGAAGTAATATGTGCTGCTGAAGTAATTAGAAAACAGGAATTGCCACATAGTCACCCATTTTCAGTTGGTATTTGGGTTGGTGGAGATTTGACACCAAATAATAGAAAAGAGGCAAAAAAACAAATTAATGGTAAGGATCCTTTAGATATCATATTTTTGATTAATGAATGCCCATTTTGCAAATCGAAAATTGTGCCTGAAGATTACGTTTATGATCCAAATAGAATTTATATTAAATGTCCTGATACAAATGAAAAAGTAAACTGTCAGTTTTCCAAAGCGTTACCAATATATTTCATTGATGAGGATATTTATGATTATCGTCCATCATTATTAATTGGTACTGTTGATAAATTTGCACAAATACCTCTTAATGAAAAAATAAATTCTATTTTTGGAATAAAGCCAAAAATAACCTCACCCGGATTAGTCATTCAAGATGAAATGCATCTAATTTCAGGACCATTGGGTTCAATTGTGGGTATATATGAAATGTTAATTGATGGTCTGATCTCTATCTGGAGTGGTGTTAGACCAAAGATAATAACATCTACTGCGACAGTTAGGGATGCTGACCGTCAAATACAATTGCTTTATAATCGTGAAACAAACATCTTTCCTCCAAATGGATTGGAAATCTCTGATAATTATTTTTCATACGAAGCAAATTCAGATGCCAATGATCGTTTATATTTAGGTCTGCCTGAAGGTACAAGGGCCTCATTATTTTTAATTATCAGAGGTGTTTCAGCATTAGCACAACGATGTTTATCACTTCTCAATGATCACAAAGTATCACGAAAATATTTAGATGCATACTGGTCTAATGTTATATATTTTAACAGTTTAAAAGAATTGGGTATGGTTATTTCTGCTTCAGAAGAGGATATTCCTAATAGATTAAGATTTATCAATTATAAAATTAGGAAGGAGTTATCTGATGAAGAACGTGAAAAGAGAGTGTTCAAGTACAATGTAAGATCTTTGGAATTAAATTCAAGAATCAAAACTAGTGAAGTGAAGTCAATAATTTCTAAAATGAATCTTTCACTGTTAAAAACTGATAATCCTGTTGATCTGCTTCTTTCTTCTAATATGCTTTCAGTCGGTATTGATATTGGTAGACTTGGATTAATGTTTGTTGTTGGACAACCAATGAATAATTCTGAGTATATTCAAGCAACTTCAAGAGTTGGAAGGAGTGGTAATGGTTTGATATTTGTAATATATCGAATGGCATATCCTAGAGACAGAAGTTATTATGAGACATTTTGGCAGTTCCATAATGCAATGTATTCATATGTTGATCCCTCCAGTTTAACTCCTTTTTCATATCCAGTTAGACTAAGGGCTTTTCATGCTGTTGTAATTGGTTTAATAAGACATTTACATCAGGACACACGTTTGCATGATCAAGCTGGTAACATAAAAAGGTCATTACAATTCATAGATAAAATAAAGGAATTTATTGAGTTAAAGATAAAAGGAAGCCCTCAATTATTCGAAGATGAAAAATCTGCGGTGATTAGACAGTTAGAGGATCTAATGGAGAAAATTTATGTGTCTACTGCTCAAAAGAGAGAATATCGAAATGATTTACTCATTCCATCAACTGAATTTGAAATCAATTTTAATGATGAAATTCATCAATTTGCAACGTTAAATTCTATGAGAGATGTTGATGGTGAATTGTATTTAATAAGAAAGGAAGAATAAAAATGGTGAAAAAAATTCGTAAAAATAGCTTTTTATGGCATTATGGTCCTGGTTCTTTGATATACATTGATGGGGTATCATTGATGCCCTTGGCATTGGATCATTGGGTTGAACGGCCATTTCCAAGAAAAAGACCAATGGTAAATGATACAAATATTATAAATATTGTGAAAAATATGATTCAAAGTGATTTAAGTCCTAACATATTTTTAATCTCTGAACCTAAAGATGATGATAAAGATAGAAAATTAGATCGGAAAAAAAATAGAATTCCTGCTAGAATGTTCCCCACTTATCTTGAATGCCAATCCTGTAGAACAGTTAAAAAAATAAAAAACTTTGCAAAAATAAATAATCCTAAAAGACCTTTTGCCTATAAATGTTCAAATATTGATTGTAAAGGAAAATCAAAATTGAAACCTGTTAGATGGGTGAAAATATGTGAACGTGGACATATAGATGATTTTCCATTTTTTAAGGTTGCACATGATTTTAACCAAGAAATAATGAGAAAATGTGATAATATTTCGTTGAAACTGGTAATATTACCTGGAGATGCATCTGGTGCTGCATACAAAGTAGTGTGTGAGGATCATGAAGAATTAGCCAAGGTATTTTCATCTGCTGAATCCACCACCGCAAAGTTTCCACAATTAAAGAAATGCAGTGGTCAGTATAAAGAATACTTGAATTTTCCATCAATTAAACCTAGAGTTTCTGATAGCATGGTATTTGAAAATGATCTGCTAAAATGCAATAAAGAATCTAGAGTTATATTAAGAGGTAAAGGTAATATCTATTATTCAAGAGTAATTAATTCTATAACAATTCCTACACGATTGATTGATCCTGCAATATTAAGTGAATTAAAACATCCATCAACTAAGGATATGAAAATAATCCTTCGAAAGTTTAATCGAAAACCAGATGAAGACGATTTAGAGGAATTAGAGGAGGATTATGGTGAGATTTTTGATAAATATGATACTAATGTGTTTGAAGCATATAAGCTATTCTTAGACCTCATCAACAAATCTGCAGACACGATTCCAAGTCTAAGAAGGTTAGAATTTCAAACTTTAGAGTATCCTGATGAGTATACTCAATCAATAATATTTCAAGCAAGTGCTGTGAATATTGATAACAAACCAATATCAAAATATTTTGAAAAAATAGTTCAAGTACATAGATTAAAAGAGACCAGAGTTTTACTATCATATTCTAGAGTTCACCCTTTTGGTAAAGAAAATAAAAATGAAGTATTTATTAGCTCTACCAATCAAAATTTGTTTGCTGCAATTGAAGGATTTGGAGAAGGCATATTTTTCAAATTAAATAGTGAAAGATTACTAATGTGGGCAAATAATGAAACCATCAAGAATAGATTATCTGGCTTGATAAATCTTATTTCTGAATATACATATCGTAATGATATGTTTGAAGACCATAAATCCGAGGAGATTGTATTGTTACATACTTTATCTCATGCATTAATAAATCAAATAGCACTCAATTCTGGTTATAGCTCTGCATCCATAAGAGAGAGGTTATATTTTTTTAAAGAAAATGGTGTATCAATTGCAGGGATATTGATTTATACTTCAGGCTCTGGATCTGGTAGTCTTGGAGGATTAGTAGAACAGGGTAAATTACAGAATATACAAAATATAATGGATGATATGATTGATACAATAAGTTGGTGTAGTCATGATCCTGCATGTATTGATCCTCCAATTGATGAAAGTGAAAAAATAAGAATTGATTTTCAAACAGGAGTATTATCTGCTTGTCATTCATGTTTATTACTTGGAGAGACGAGTTGTGAATTGTGGAACCAAATATTAGATCGGGTTACATTAATTGGATCTGAAGTTGATGATAATCTGAAAGGAGTTGGATTTTTAAAATGAAGGAAACATTTCTATATGATTACATAAACACTTTTGTGAAAGAATTAAATGATCAAGATATATTAATTTTTGAGAAAATGTTTGCTGAGGATAATAAAATAGTTGTTAATAAACAGCTTAACCCTTTATTAAATGCTTTAAATAAAAATAATAAAAAACAATTCATTTCAATATATAAAGAAGCCAATAGGTTAGGTATTGCATCACCTGGTATTCTCTCAATGATTATAAATGCAAGAATACAATATATTGAATTCAAACAAAAAAGTGCAAATATCGAATTTAGCTTAACTCAAAACCGAATTCTCAATAAAACGAGAATGAAATCAACTAGTACACAAAAGTCTTTGTTACGGGTAATTGAAAAGGCAAATAATGAACTAATTATTTTTGGATATGATATTTCTTATCCTGATAATCCTGCATTTTTGCTCTTGAAGAAAAAGGTGGCAGAAGGTTCATTGAAATTAATTATTATTGCTCATAGCACTTTTCTTCCACGATTTAAATATCATTGGGGTATGAGTTCACTGAAAAATGTTTATGCATACACTGTTCAGCTTCAACATAAAAATCATAATATGCATGCAAAAATAGCTTTTGCTGATAAAAATATCGCATTAATCACATCTGCTAATTTAACATTTCAAGGTATGAAAAAAAATATTGAAATTGGAATTACAGTGGAAGGTGAGAAAGTGAAGGAACTGTATGCTGATATTCAAAATATCATAAAAAGTCATAGGACAATTTTAATTGATTGGGATGATATAGAAGCTAGTATTAGTCGATAGCACAATCACTATTAATTTTGCCCTTTTAATATTTCACTATAATTATTTTGTGGGAAATCTTTCAATAATAATGTTTTACGAGCTTCTTGATTACATTTCTCATTTGAGTATTTTGCAATTTGTATTATTATATACCTAGTAACATTTTTAAGATAATCAATAAACTCATTGGATGATTTGTGATTTGTATTTTTTAATATTCGTTTATATAATGTTTTAGTTCCGATTATTATTTCAGTTGGTAGAATTTCATCTACATCAAATTGATAATTATCTAACCAGAATTTTCGATAAGATTTCGCATCTGGAACCTTGGATAGAGAGGAAACCAATATATGAGCAATGAAATTTCTTAATACTTCTACATATCTATTTGCTAAATTTTTTTCAATTAATTCTATTTTTAGTGCATTATAAACATGTGATTTAGGATGTAGAAATTCTTTGAATTCATCTTTCTCAATATCAAAAGAGAACAATGTATCTTCAGAAAGATTTTTCTCTATATTGAAATTTACTTGATCAATTTCAGAGTGGTTTGACAGTACTGACAAGCTTTTACTTATATCCCTATTAGATCCTCTAAACTGTAATATTTTAATTTTATCAATTATAATCTCTGCTCTTCTCCTAAGAAAATAATCATAAGCACTTGATATCTCATTTTTATCAAATGATTTATCATCTATAATGTATTTGTCATTTTTTTCGTTGAAAATAGGAAGTAGATTATCTACTAGTATCTGGTCATAATCAACAAGATTACTTGCTTTTCTAAAATCTGTTATATATTCAAAAGGTAGTTTATTTTTTATTTTAGTATTCATCCCAGAGTCAATTACCATCATATTGATTGGATTATCAATCAAAAATTTGCGTATATTTGACAATTTACTGTTTCCTTTTGGGAAAATATGATGTACATGAACGTCTTTACGTAATACCGTTAAATCAAAATAATTACCATTTTTCAAATTAGGTACTGAACCACTTTTTGAATAACTCAGTATATTTAAAGGTGTGATATTTCTTCCATCTGGTAAATCTGATAAATCATCATAGTCTGGCAATTTATAATCTTTTGTTATTATATCTAATTCCTCATATATCGGTTGTAATAGTGACTGAAAGTTCTTTTGATCAAGTTTACATGCTTTATCAATTAGTTGAATTAATTCTTTGTATTGTTGCCTTGCATTTTCTTTTGGAGAGGTACCAAATTTATTTGGAAAAATTATTCTCCAATACCATGGAGCTAAAATATAATCTCTGATATTTGTTTCAATATTTATTTCAGATATATTATAGTTTTTGTGAATAAAATAAAAAATAGCTGCTATAATTGGAAACAATAAATCATACCTCACAAAATCCATACTCTTAACTCTTGGTATATTATTAAAGAATTCAATAGTTGAATCAACTGCTTTCATAAATAAATCTTTTTTAGTTACTAATATATTGTGTAATGTATCAATATTTAGCTCTAAAATTGTTGTATCTCTTAAATCTTTTTTCTCAATTAACCCAATTATTTTTAATATCAATAAAAAATCTAAATCAGTCATTGAAGATTTAGAGGGAGAAAAAAATGCAGAATACATAGGATCACTAAATAAGTTATTAAGTATTTTTTTTAGATAAAATTGGTATGGCTTAATTTGATATGTTTTGGCTGAAATCAAATCTAAAGTTGATAATCTTACTCCAGTCATATTTAATTTATCAAATATATTTACCATCTCTGTTAAAGGGCCATCTGTTTGTATTCTTGCTAATGATGACTGCAATAATTTTTTCCCTTTTCTATCAATCCAATCAAAGAAATCCAAGGAAACATCATATAGCTTATTTATAATATTCTGTTTTGGTTTATCTAATTTTCTAGCATAAATAGAGGTTCGTAGAAATATAGAATAAAACCTATTCCAAATACTAACATTATTCTTTTCTATTAATAATTCTGGAAATGTTGATATTATTAAAGAAGTATTAAATTCCCTAAATAATGTTTCTAATTGTTCTTCTGTTATAGTATTTTGGTTACCATTTTCATAGAATAAAATTGAATTGATGGTGTCATTTTCAACAATAAACTCAATTTCAAATATATTTTCAAATAAACTTTTATCTCCATTTTTTAATTTATTAAAAACCACCTTGATAGATTCTTGGTATTGTTTATTATCAATTCTAGAAATACTTATCTTTTTCAAAATTAAGGAATTTTCAATAACCTTTGAATTTTTAAATATAGAATTTATATGTACTGTATTATGATTTTTATTGTTATTAGTGGACTTTAATAAAAATGTAAAACTATCTTTTTTAGTTCTATTTGGTTTAAAAATTTCTTGATGACATGAAAAATATAATCCATAATACAAAGACCTTATTCTTTGTTGCCCATCTAAAATATAGGTTTTGTTATCTGATTTGTAGTCTTCAGGTGGGTGTCCACAATGGAATTTGCATATTTCATGTTTTTTGAATGTAACATTCCCGTTATTCGTTTCATTTCTAATATGTCTGTAGTGTAATTCCAATTCTTTTGGGCTCCATACTAGTATAGCTCCAATTGGATATCCCGAAAAGACACTATCGAATAATTCACAAACATTATTTATTTTCCAAGCAAATCCTCTTTGAAATTCTGGAATAACTAATTTTTCCTCTTTTATTATTTCATCATTTAAATCAATTAATGTTTTAAAAGTAGTTATGGTCATAGGATTAGACAAATCATTTCCTCCATGACTAAATAATAATTAATTTTTATATTAGTCTTTCTACTCTATATTGAAACAAATAATTATAAAAAAATGTGGTTTAAAAAATATCTATGTAAAACAATATCCTCCATCACAAGTTTGTTCATCAACAATTTCATCAAACCACTTCTCCAACTTTTCACTATTCCTTAAATTTTTCATAGCTTTACCCGGTTTAAATGTGGGTGAATTTGTTGGATAACGAATAGTTGCATTTTCTTCAAGCTCAATTAATAATTTGAATCTTTGGGGAAAATTACTCTTTAATTCCTTGAAATAATTCCAGTTTCTATTTGGACAGAGCCAACAACCTGATTTAACCGGTATTGGTAAATCTCGTTGTTTTAAATAATGAATGCAAGCATTTCGATCCATATTCAAATCAATTAAAGGATATTTTCTAGTTTTCCAACTATTTGATGCAGGTTTTGCTCGGGTGATTTCATCTGTGGTAATACCCAATAACTCAATAATTTCTATCTTATTTTTGTATAATTTATTATTTTCAGAATGTTTTTCTCTATAGAATGAATTTATTAAATCTCTTTTAAAATGTGATGAACATAAAGGATTTGCCCACCCCATTGGCACTTGATTTCTCTTCCAAAAATAATCCAATAAATTATATCCTCTACGAATAATATTAACATTTAATCCTCGTTCTTCAAAATATTCTTTGTAAAATGGGATAATTTTATAGGTTGCATCCATCTCACAACCAGGATCACTTGCAATTATTGATGCATCCCAATACTCTTTCAATCTAGGGTCTCTATCTGCAATCATTGTAGCGAGTACAGTGCTTTGTTGTCCAAATCCCCAACTTATATATTTTATTTTCTTCTTTTCAAAATTTATTTTTTATTGCACCTCTTATCAGAAAATATTGATATTCATGTACAAAAACAATAAACTAATATTTTACATGAGTATCTATTTTATAACTTTATTCTTGTAAATATGATATAAAAGATAATGAAATCCCAACAGAGGTTTTATTCTCAGCAATTATTTTACTTCCTATGGCTTCCGTAAATATCATAATAAATGATTAACAATGTGATAATTATAATGGTCAATCAATTTGTTTCTTCTTTTAGTTTTGATAGTAAAGAAGCATGGAATTCATCATCTTCTAGTATTTTTGTGCGAAAAGATTTATTGCTCCTTTTAATTATATCCGGTATTCTATCTCTGATTAACTTGTTATATAATGGC
>JAJRQD010000138.1 GCA_024280435.1 archaeon
TAGTAAAATGTTGTTTCTATGATATTGCAATATATTCTTATTTTGAGATTTTTGTTCAATTATTTTTTCAGTTTAATTTTTCATGGGAAATGTACAAGTTTATTCAATCTTTTATCACATTATATTCTCCGCGAATTCCCCAATTCTTTGTAGTAATTTTTTGGTGGCAATATTATCTGCTGAAGTTGATAACCATACTTCTTCACAACCCAATTCTTTTGCCACAGATATCTGATACTCTGTGATCATTCTGGCATTACCCAGACCTCTGAAATTTGGATGAGTTCTCATTGCTTCACTCCATGCAATTTTATCAGAGTATAATCGTAAATTGGCAACAGACTGTATTCTTCCATCTTTTTCCAGTACAACTGGAAAACAATTCTTATTTTCTAATAACGAGTCAATGATATTTGGTAAATAATCATTACCATCCCAAATATCTCTGCATATCTCCTCAATAAAGGGATGATCTTCTAACTTATACTCGCGTATCATATTATTGAATAAATAGATTTATTATACTAATATTTGTAATTTATCTCAAATTATTATGTCATTACTTCTTCTAAATTGGATAATATCACCTGTTTTTTACCTTCATTCCATGTGAAAGAATTCTGCAAAATTGACTGTATCTCCTCAACTTTGGCTTTTCTTTCCTTAAGGAGTTTAGCTCTTTTTGCCTCAGCTTTCAGTTTCTCAACAATGTTCTCAATTGCAACCTCAATCAGAAAAACATCCTCTTCTCCCGTATTCTCTTCTTTTTGTATTGTCATCACCAAATATGACATGAGTGATATTTTTTTTCTATCAGTCCAATGCTCATTGTTGAGTATTCTATCAATTTTATTACCTAGATTACTCACAAATACTACTTTACTTATTATAATATAAATTAATCTGAATATTGATAATAACTGTAATGATCACTCATAATTACTATGCAAATTATATCTAATTTAATATTTTGTCTCATTTTGTAAATAGAGTAGATAGATATCAAGTAAATTGATATTGTTAGTTGATATTTCCAATCCACAATTTAATGAGGAAAGTAAATTTCCAGTATCACCATTTGTCATGTAATCATCAAAATCTCTGATTCTAGAGAAGGTATTGTTGTCTATTACATATGCATGGTGAGGTGAGCTCCCATCCTGTCCATCTGTTGCGATTCCAATTACAAATGCTTCATTGAATAGAGATATTCTCTTTGACAGGTAGAAAAGAAGAATTGATATTCTTCCGCCTTTTCCACTGTTGCTGAAGTAACTAGTATCAACAGTGGGTTCTCCTGCAAATAAAAGTAAAGTATTATTTGACCTGCTCAACTTATTTATCATTCTATCGCCCACCTTTGTATAATCCCCTGTAATGTGAATATCAACTATCTCTATCCCAATATTACTTATTCTCAACTTATCAACTAATTGTTCTATTAAATCATGCCTACTGGCGATAATTATATTATTATCCATTTTGATATTCATTCTCATTCTATTATCAAGTGAATCAAATGAAATATGTCTATCCTCCAATCTCTTCCTTAACCATTTCAGAGTACTCTTATCAAATTCAGATCTACTAACAGTAGGACCAGAGCCAACATATGCGGGATCATCAGAAACCACATCTGAAACAATCCAGGAATGTATATCTGAATTTGAGAGTAGATTAATTAATTTTCCTGACTTTACCTTATCGAGATAGGATCGAATGAGATTAAGGTTCTCTATTTCAAATCCTTTTTCAAATGCCTCTAAAGTGATTTCTCTGTACGCTTCAAAACTGACCCCCTCTTCCGGGATCGCAAATGCCGCAGAGGTACCTCCTGTAATTATTATATGTAATCTATGGTCTCTGTACTGTCTTAGGATTTCAACTACTTTGATTGAATTATCAATATTTATTTTGGTTACTTGTGGATGGGTACTCTCGAAAAAATCAATATTATCAGATAACTCATCACGTAGTATTAAGTCATAATATCCCTGTACCTGCAGAATAACTATTTTCTTAAAATTCATTTTATGTCTCAATTTACTTGCTAATATCAGAGCATTCTTTCCAATTGCAAAAAGTACTTGATTATCATGAAATTCATTATTTGAGACTATTTTCTCAATGATAAAGTCTGGAAATTCATTTATTATTTGTGAGTATGTATTTAGAATTGGTTGATATATAGACTCCATATTTTTGATTTATGTCAAACATATATCAATAATTTGACTCTATCAAATATTAAAATGATGTACATTATTACTCACAATTTAGGAATAGTTTTAATAAATAAATAATTAAATAAATGTATGCACTGTGGAAACTGTGGTAATGAAAACAAAGAAGATTCACAATTCTGCCAATCCTGTGGTCAGACATTAGGGTCTGTACCCCAACAAACTAGCCAAGGTTATCAACCTCAAATGGCACAACCTAATTATTTCCAGCCTACTGAATATCAAGTTCAACAGAAATTGCTATCTATGACACAAACATATAAAATCAAGGATGCAAATGGAATCGAGTTCATGGTTGCAAGACGAAAGATGACCTCAATATTCAATCCAAAAATAGAAGTTAAAGATATGCTTGGTAATGATATAGGTTATGTGCAGGGGAATTTCTTCCGTACACGTTGGGAAGTATATGATTCCAATGAAAATCATCATGGAACAATTGAATTCCCATTCTTTATGTTCTTCACCAAATCATTCACCATCACCACGCCTATTGGAATGTTTAGATCTGGTGGATCTGTTTTTGGAAAGAGATTTGATGCTTATGCTCCCGATGGAAGACTGAGCTTTGTCGTTGACAAAAAGCTATTCTCAATCCGAGATTCTTTCAAAGTTACAAGTAATGATCAGTTAGGACCATTTCTTACATGCATTGCAGCTGTTGTTATTGATCAGAAATTCAATACTGGAAATGAATAATTTAACAAAGCATAAATAAAATACTCATCTCTCCATTATTAATATTAAAAATTTATTAATTACTGTTATTTATTTGAATTAATGCGGGTAGGCAGGATTAAAATAAAAGGTTTCAGATCAATCCGAGAGATTGATACAACTACATGCAATCTAACCTCTTTTGTGGGTGAGAATTCTTCAGGTAAATCAACAATATTACAGGCAGTGGATCTTCTACTGAGCTCAAAAAAAATTACAGAGCTTGATTTTCACAATATTCCCGGTTATAAATCAAATAGTTTTGAAATACTATGTACTTTTGAGTCAATCTCCGAAAATGATAAAAAATCATTGTTTGATTTATTTGCTATTAATTTCAATTCTCTTAATTTTAGGAAAAAAGCAAAACTTGAGGACCTTAAGATAACTACAAGTATTGATATACCCGTTCCCAAAAATAAATTATTAGATATATCATATATCAATGGGAGGACAAAACCTGAATACGAAGATGCGGTTAAGAATAATATACTTCCAAGTACTATTTTTGATACAGGAAAAAATATTGGGGATATTAAAGAAGGTATTGCCAAATATATCAAGGATAACATTGATAAAATAGAGTATTCAGGAGTAAAAAAAAGAATACTTAAAACCTCAGAGATGAAACAATTACTGGTAATACTGCCCGAGGCATTATATGTACCGGCTTTTGATGATATTAACAAACAAGTATCTTATAGCAAGACAAATATTTTTGGTAAATTATTAGAGCAGATATTTAAAAACTTGAGTAATAAAAATGATCTCACCTTGAAGACGATGAATACGCAGATCAATAACCTTACAAAGAAATTCAGAAGAGATGGTTCCTCAAGGATCGAAGAATTTGAGAAATTGGAATCTCAGTTAAGTGGTTATGTGGAGGCAATTTTACCTGAATCAAAAGCTATTCTCACATTTGATATCCCCCCGATTGATGAGCTATTGAAAAAATACTTCAGTATTGAATTAGATGATGGTATTGCAACTCCTGTTGAGAAAAAAGGACATGGTGCACAAAGGACACTTGTATGGTCGTTACTTAGAACCTATCTTGATAATCTCAGTGATAGAGGTAATTCAAGAGTACTGTTTCTAGTGGAGGAACCGGAATTATATCTACATCCACAGGCACAGAGAGTTATGCTGGGTGTATTAAGAGAGCTATCTAATTTTGATCAGGTTATATACAGTACTCATTCTCCAGTGTTTATTGGATTAGATCATCCAGATGAGATCCGACTGGTGAGAAAAAGGAATAAACAGACTGTGATTGATATGATATCAAAGCATACACTAGAGCACTCTAAGAATGAGGTGAGATTTCTTACATGGCTAGATGATAATCAGGCCGAATTATTCTTTGCAAAATCAGTGCTTCTTGTTGAAGGCGATACCGAAAGAATACTCATGGAAGATATCAATCAGTATCGGCCAAATGGAATGTCTTTGGATGAGTTGGGATGTCAGGTAATAGTTACCAATGGTAAGTTTTCAATGCCATTTTACTGTAATCTATTGATGGACATCAAGATTCCATTCTTTGTTGTCTATGATCATGATAGTAGTCGTGGTCAGCATAAAGATGCAAATACTCACATAAACAATGCAGTTGGTAGAAGTAACAAAAGTATGGTATTGGCAGATAAACATGTATTCTATCCATATTTTGAGAAGGATTGGGGGTTAAATTTGGGAGAAAACAGCAAGGTAGAGCATATACTTGGCCTTGTAAATTCATGGAAAGAAAAAGGATCGCACCCTTCAAAATATGATGAGTTATCTAAAAAGATATACACATTTGCTGTGAATGCAAGAAAGCAGAAATAATTAATTTTTGTACTTGAATTTAGATATTTTTGCCCACCATCTGAATATTCTCATAGCTTTCAGTGTAATCACTCTGCTCATACCTTCTGATTCATATACAAACCAGTTCTCACCTTCTGGTACATAGTCTAATTTCCACAGTCCTTCTATCTTTTTATCTCTTAATAATTCAATTGCATCTATAAATCGTTCATCGAATCTGTGGTTAATTCTCTGAAAATAATCCAATGCTTCCAGTATATTGTATTCTAATCTTGTAGGAAAGCAGAACTTAGTAAATTTACCATCAATAATATCTTCTGAATCAGTTTTCTTAAACAATTTATGCTTAAGTAGAAATTCGTGTGCCATATTCTGCATACTCTCAATTGTGGATATATTAGCCTTATTTATCTTGGCATATTCATATAATCCTTCTAGTACAATGAGTGTGGTACTAAAAGAAGATTCTTTAGCACCTCTTTTGCGTGCACAGGACCATCCTCCGTCATCCATCTGGTTCTCAATCAGAAACTCGAAAATTGCCTCTCTCCTTGGATGCTTGATTTTCAGATAGCTCATAGTTGCAAGCACAAGTGAGGATTGACATATCAAACTAGTTTCTGTTTCTTCTGCATGGTTGTATCCTCCATCCCATCGTTGGCCTGTCTCAAATATTACCCTCCCTCCCAGTTGAAATTTTGGAATATGATGAGAGAGCCCTAATCTTCTGAGTATCGTGACTACCCATAGAGTTGATTTCCATAAAGGTTCTATTATATTATCTCCCCAAGTACCCATTTCATCCTGTAAATTTAATAAATCAAATACCCATCCTTTCTCTATCTCCACTAGCATCTGCTCTGTCTCAATCTTTTCCTTGGCAGAATCCAGTAGATCTCTATGTACCTGATATCGTGTTGATGGGTCTCCATCAAGCAGATATTCAATGACTTCTTGGTAGGACATTAAGATAAGATATAATGTATTATTAAAAAGTAAATTGTAATGATCTTAGCAAAATAGTAAATTATCAAGAAAAGAAAGAAGTAATGTATCTAGAAACTGAGAGATAATGAATATACTCATAACAGGTGGAAGCTCTGGAATTGGTGCTGAACTTGCAAAGCGTTTATCAACAAAGGGCAATATGATATACATCACAGGTAGGTCTGCAAGTAAATTGGCAACTATAAATAGTATTGTTGAAAAAAAAGGTAGTACCTGTTTTTATGATGTGGGAGAGGTGGGTAATACTGTGGATGTCAAAAGAATTGTTGCAGATGCATTTACAAAAATGGAGTATATTGATGTACTGATACTCAATGCCGGTACTGGTTCATTCAAATTGGTGGAGGAGATGAGTGATGATGATTTTGATAAGCAATTTAATACCAATGTGAGGGGTGTATTTCTATTTTTGAGAGAAATCATACCACATATGAGAGAAAGGAAGAGTGGGCAGATAATTGTAACAGGTTCTAATTTAGGCTTCACAGGTACTGCCAGAGGATCAATCTATTCTGCAACTAAATTCGCAATTCAGGGAATGGTATCAAGCATACGCCAGGAATTGATGGGTAGCGGAGTTAAACTTGGTACGATCAATCCTGGATCTGTGGATACAGAATGGTTTTCAAATCATGATAGGGATATTCCAAATCCCCGAAGATTGGATGTAGGTGAGGTGGTTGATGCATTTATGCTGATGATTAATCAGGGTGAAAGAAGTAATATCAATCATATTTTACTTAATCCATTGAACTCATAAAAAGATAGATAAAATATTTATTGCGTATAGTAGAGACTATGCGCATTTTTGAAATGACAGTAGATTTGCTCTCTCATGCATAATTGATAATTGTGATGACAATATTTGTTTATTTGATTTTAATATAGAATTTTTAAATCGCGTTATTTTTTAATAATAAATTATAAGTAAAAAAATATGGATTTTCTTTACATGTACTATCCAAATTATAATATTCGTGATTTACCATTTATTTTGTGCAAATATCCATTATTTCGTTAACAAAACAAAGAATTTACTTTATATGGTGAATTAACTACTTATAAGTACATTTTTTATCTCAACTGATAATTTATTAAGCTTTGAAATTTAAGATAATTATACATGCTTTATTCCTTCTTGAAACATTATTTCTCTTTTTTAATGAATCTCTACTACAGAAAAATCGAGTATAATGGATTGGAGAACATTCCCGAGGATGGTCCAGTGTTGATATACTCTAATCATCCAAATGCACTGATAGACCCTGTACTTATACTTACAAAGATAGATCGCAAAGTAACTCTAACCGTAACATCACAACTGAGTTCTATTCCTCTATTAGGTGGTCTGCTACGGCGATTGAATGTATTATTCATACATCGAAGGTCAGATGGGCATTCGGAAAAAGTAATGAAGCATAATAGTGATACTATTGTTAACTGTGCCAACATATTACAAGAAAAACGGATGCTTCTTATTTTTCCTGAGGGGAGATCTTATCCAGATAATAAATTAAGAGAATTCAAAACAGGGATCGTGCGTATAATTAATGAGTATGAATCAAGAAATAGTGTGCAACTAACGATTCTACCTGTTTATATCCACTATTTGAGCAAATCCAGATTTAGATCAGATGTATCTGTTAATTTTTTACCACATGAAAAATCTATTCTGAATTCTGAGCTAGACATAGTTGATAAGGTTAAAAAAATACGTGGCAATTTAGTAGAACAAGAAGTATTACTACAAGATAAAGCCTATGAAAAAGAACAAAAATTAACTGCAAAGATACTTCTCCTGGGATTTCAGGGATTAGTCTTGAGTTTACTTCCTGTCACTTTAATATATATTCTTGCTGAATTTATTGCTAAGAAGGAAGAGCAGATCGATACAACTCGAGTGGCACTATCTTTCCTACTATTACCTCTATTATATTTAATGCAGTTATTTATTGTTTTTACACAATTATCATTGGCGTTTCTTGGAATGATATCATTAATTTCAATTTTTATTAATTACTTATCAATTAAATTTATGAGATCTAATAATGGTAAAATATCAAACATCAATAAATAAATTTTCTATGATATTATATTCTTTAATTTCCTCACTTTACAAGACTTTATGCATGATTACAGCAACTCATATTTAGATAGTATTATTAATTCTTATAATCTAATTTGTTTTTTATAGTAACTATTGACCATTATATCTACATAATTTGCGTTTTTTTAGCTATATCAATATGGTCTATCTGCTATTCTATAAATTTAAAAGTAATCAAGTGCTAATTCTGTATATGGGTGATCTGCTCAATCTTGCCAAAATATCGATTCATATAAAATCAAATGATTATAATATTGATAATAGAACCATCTCTCTGCTGGAAAAAATTGAATTTGATAATTCTTATGAGTTTAGAGATCTTAACTACTCAGTAGGCAGGATGTATTTCAAGACAAGAGATAGACAGGCACTAAAACACCTTCTCAATGCAATTGATCATTTTCATAATAATAAAATCATCATAGAGATAAATATGATGATTGGAGTGCACTATCTCAGGGAGAAAAACTATGGACTGGCTGATAAATATTTTATGGCCTGTTATCCGTTGATGCCAGATGATTTTGAATTTGAGGGAGATAACTGGCCTTGGGTGGAGAAAGAGGAATGCTCATCACTTGATGTAAGTGACAGAATTGATCTGTATAAATTCCTTGCACCCTACTTTGATCATATTGATATTAAAATATATTTTGAATCACTATTATTCCAGTTGAGATGCAATGAGACTGTGCAATTATTGAGAAAAGGTCACCATAAAAAGGTATTAATTCATTTTGATGCATTGTTTGATAGTATGCCATATCTGAATATGGAGAAAATCGAGGAATTAAGGATTGAATTCAGAGAGAATAGAAAACATGATCTTGGTATACAGATATTTGATATGGCAACATTATTTCATTATCAGGCAATTGCTCATTGGTCTCTCTCTGATTTTAAAATTGCAAAATCACTATTCATTGAGAGTATGGATTACAGAGAGAAAAATGGACACTATCTGGATTTATCTGGTACTTATTCAAATATTGCTATGGTAAATAATAATTTACAGAATTATTCTGAAGCAATTAAATACTTTGAGAAATCACTTGAACTGATTAATAATTTTGGTAAGGAAGTGGATTTAATACCTAATTTTATTAATCTAGTGAGAACATATCAATTACTTTTTGATTTTAAGAGTGCCTTGATTATTGCAAAAAAATATATTCAATAAGCAAAAATAGTGATGATATACACATTCGAGTAAAAGCATTGCAACATCTGGCATTGACATATTTTTATTTACAAGATCATACAGAGGCAATATCTATTACTGAGAAATGTTTGGCTTTACTTGGTAATGTTAATGATCCAAATATTAAGTCCAATGTTTTATACAATTTTATTTTTCTACATAATAGAACAAATCAATTTGATAAATCAGATAAGCTACTAATCGAACTCAAATTATTGAAAGATAAAAATATCAATAATAATATACTAATTGAATATTATGTTGCCAAAATGGATTACTATTACTCACAAAAGATTATTGATCTAAAATTATATGAAAAATTATTAAAACTAATTTTAGATGCAAATAATAAAGTTAATGATGCGATTTTCGAAACAGCTATTTTACAATTAATTAGCATAGATACCAAAACAAAGAATTTTACAGTATTTGATACGTTTAAGAACGATAAATTATTTTATAATAAACTAGATAAAATATCAAATTTTTCTATCAAATATCATTTGAAACTTGTAGAAATGCAAACATTAAATCTGAACAAAAGAAAACACCTCCAAGAAAGAATAAAATTGGATATTGAAAGCACATGCAATAAAAATATGAAAAAGCTAATGGATGATCTCCTAACTGATTTTGATAAAACGCCGATACAAGGCTTAATTATGATTAATGATAAATTAATTGATTATAATTTGAATTACAGGTACTATGAATTAAAATTGTAAATTAGATTTGTTAAGGTGTTATACAATCAGTAGCAGTGTCTACTCCATTTGAACATCCTGATGCTACATTAAAAGTTAGGGCTACCACAATTGGTAGTAATAGTATTGTTAATTTCATGATCATAGATCTGTTGAACAGTTTGACGAATGCTTTTGTCATGTAAAGTCTTTAAAGAATACTATAAAAACTATTGACCACTATTATTTGTGTTTTTTAACTATATCAATATGGTCTATCTGTTATTCTATAAAATTAAAGTATTATGAATTAAATATTGATGTCTAAAATTAGCAATTTGTAAGGATAGAACCACCTATTACGCAACCTTAAGTAATTTCAACTGATAAGGTTATCATAATTGATAGTAAGAGTATTGCTAATTTCATCATCTCAATTTTTTAAATAATGTATATATGTATGGTCTCTCAGCCTCACTTGGTGTAATATATACATGATCAAATGATTCAATTAATTTATAATTGGATCCTAGTAACTCTATTAGCATGTTTACTGAATAATTTATAACATCAAGTCCACTGCATTTTTTAGCACCACCAATTGCAAACACGGCTATTATTACAAATCCTCCTGATACAACTATTTTATTCATCAGTTCAATATACGCATCTCGTTGGTCCTTTTCAACCAGAAAATGAAGTAGTGCCCGATCCTGCCATAATACTATATTTCTCAATTTTTGCAGTTCAGTGGGCTTTGTTACATCATCAACTATCCATGTAATTTTACTGGCATTCTCACCTAGGCGTGATTTCAATATATTCAGGGCAATCTCACTTATATCTGCAACTATTATATCTTTGTATTCCTCAAATAGTAAATTATCTATCAGGGTTGTTGCACCACCTCCTATCACCAGTATCTTATTATTTTTATCAATTTTAGTGGAATTTATCAGATCTATACTCTGTTGTGGGCATTTCTGATACCATCCCAGTTTATCTACTGTACCCTTTCCATAAACATTTTCCCAATGCTCTTTTGAACTCACAAATTAAATTAATAATCTGTATTATTAAGTTGATTGTACATTATTGTCAAAATCTGTAATAATCTGATATCTGTATTGTGACAATGAAATATATGATACAAACATATTTTAAAATATTTTCAGATTAAATGTTTGCTTATCAAAACTTTTTATGCAGTTAATTAAGAAATCAAAGAATAACTATAAAAAACATAATTTACTAGTTAATATGGGAATGTTCGTATGACCAAAGTATCATCCTCAATAAGCACTCAAATTGCCTCACTATCTGATACAATAAGAAATGACCTGGTTAAAATAGACCATATTGATGATAGTTGTGGTATGAACCTTATTAGGTTATCTGAAATGGGCTTCACCATAAATACTCCTGTGAGGATAGTTAAAAATAATGGACATGGTCCTATGGTGATTGAAGCCAGAGGGGTACAGGCAATTATAGGAAGAGGCCTTTCAAATAAAATCAAAATCAGGCGTATATCATAGGTGCAAGTCAGATATGATTAAAAAAAAAGTATTACTTGTTGGGAATCCAAATGTTGGTAAGTCATTGATATTTAATGGTTTAACAGGGAGGCATCAAAAAATAGGTAATTATCCAGGGGTAACCCTTACACATTTATCTGGCAATTATTCATTTTCTGATAAAGAGATTGAGGTGATTGACCTTCCAGGTTTGTATTCATTCAATAGTGGAAATATCGAGGAAGGTATATCCCATGAATTTATTATTGACAACCAAGTAGATTTGCTAATCAATATAATTGATGGAAGAAGACTTGAACGTAATTTATTCCTGACAGTTCAGTTACGCGCAATGGGTATTCCTATACTTGCAGTGATTACCTTCAAAGATAAGATAAAATCATCCATCAATTTGAAAAAGCTTTCTGAAAAATTAGATATGCCATTCTTACGGGTTTCTTCCCATGAAAAAGATGATATTATTAATTTAAAAAAGAAAATAGATGTACTAGTTAGTGAAGTATCTGTTTTGAGCGATTTAATACTGCCTTTGAATGGATATGAGGATTTGATACATTCAATTAGCAATGAATTGGATAGTACTATACTATTACAAAAAGATAATCTAATTGAGAAAGTTCCTTCTCGTTGGATAGTGATATCTGTACTGATGAATAATCGTGATACTCACAATCTGTGGCCTGCATGGATCATATCAAAAATACATGGAATATTGGAGGAGAGGTCAATGGATCATGAGAAAATATCTATTGGTTTAATCTCAAAATACTATGAGATAATCGAGAATGTGCTTGAAGAAACAATCATATTAGATGAAGAGAATAGTTCAATTACTATTACTGAAAAAATAGACCGGTTATTGCTGGATTCAAGGATTGGGTTTGTAATTTTTGCAATTATAATGTTCGCAGTGTTTAAAATCACTTTCGATGTATCTGCTCCAATCTCCAATGGATTGGACCTACTTGCCAATTTACTTGCTGATAGTGTAAAATCAAATATATCAAATAAATTATTTGCCTCTTTTATAGCTGATGCACTGATTGGTGGTGTGGGCTTCATTCTCCTCTTTATTCCACAGATTGCTTTATTATTCCTGTTCATATCCATAATGGAACACTCCGGTTATCTTGCAAGAGTTGTTTTTATTTTTGATAGATTTCTTAACAGGATAGGTATAAGTGGTACATCAATTGCACCCTTGCTACTCGGATTTGGATGCAATGTACCTGCAATTATGGCGACAAAGAGTATTAATGATCACAATGAAAGAACAGCTTTGATACTTGTTAATCCATTTATGAGTTGTTCTGCCAGATTACCTGTGTATGTTGTGATTACTGCTGCTATATTTCCAGAATTTGCTGGAATTATGATTGCAATTCTATATTTCACAGGTATTTTTATTGCTATTCTTGTACTATTCATACTTAGGAAAACAATATTGAAAGGTGATACAACCTATCTTTTGATGGAATTACCAGAGATGAGTATTCCACCGGCTAGATTGACTCTCTCAAGAATGTGGTTACAGGTGAAAAAATTTGCTGAGAATGCAGCTTCATGGATGGCATTGGGATTGATAATAATGTGGATACTATCTATTACCGGTCCTAAAGGATATATTGGACCTGATGCACTGACAGATACACAATTATTGCAGAGGACATTTATTTTTATGCTTGGTGATATATTTCAACCAATTTTTCAACCATTTGCTTGGGATGCTCGATTGATTGTAGCATTGATATTTGGGTTTATTGCAAAAGAGATTGTTATCAGCTCATTAGGGTTGATATATGGTGTATCAGAGGGAACTCTTAATGCAGTTATCATTTCGCAACTCTCTCCTGCATCAGGCCTTGCATTCCTATTCTTTGTACTGCTCTATACTCCATGCATTGGTACTTTATTCGCAATTAAGCAGGAGATTGGTAGAAAATGGGTAATATTCTCAATTTTGATGGGGTTAGTTGTGGCGTATACCGTTGCATATATTGCTTTTATCATCGGGTCTGCAATATTCTGAGTTGGTAAAATGATTGAAGAGATTATTGAGTTAATGAAAAAAGAGAGAGTGATTACTGCAGAGATAGTAGCAACTAGATTCAATATTTCATTGAATAAGGCAAAATCAATTCTTGATATTATTCAGGATCAGGGAATTATCAAACGAGGTATTGCTTGTTCAAACTGTATAAAATCATGTTCTGGATGCATGTGATAAGACACCTGCTGAATACTAAATATTTGTGTACTTGAATTTTATTGGTAAATTATACAAGGTATACTTAGAGATCAATTTCCAATTACTAAAAATAAGGTTTATCTCAATAATTGTCCTGCTAGTGCTTTATCATGGAGTTTGGCAGATAAATGGTCAAATAAAGTAGAGCAGGCAAGACTTAATTTTAGCAAAATTATTGATGCTGATAAGGATAGTATGGCATTCATGGATATAGGTGTTGATCGGATTTATAATCACAATATGAAATTAACGCAATATCTGATTGATGCTGCCATTGATCATGGATTAAGTATATCCACACCGGTTGATCAGGATAGAAGAGGCTCAATTGTTAATATACAACTGGAAAACTCAATTGAAAAAGTAAAACTATTGGTGAGAAAGGATTTGTGTTGGATGCCCGTGCAAATGGGATTAGTATCGTACCGCATTTTTACAATAATAAAGAAGATATAGAAAAATTACTATCAACTATTTCAAAAATGAAATGAGTTGATGTTCTCAACCTTGAACTTTCATTATTTTACAATTACACATGTCTAAAATCCTAAAAATCGGTGGTTTACAAAATAAATTATTATGATTTTACAGTTTATAACACAAATTGAATATGCATAAAAAATAATGGCTTACATTAAAAAATGATTCTCATGAGAATTTATCATGGTTTACAAATTAACCTAGCAAAACAATCCGAATGAAAGATTTAAAAATGCAATAATGATAATAATTATAGAATATGTTGATTAAAGATTTAAAAGCGGAAAAGAGCTTCGATTTCATAATTGGGAGAATATTGAGTCGAAATGGGCCAAAGTCCGTTAGTGTCAATGGTAACAGACGATACGTATGGGAATTGTTGCTTCGTGATACATCTGGTACTGTAATCCTTAGTCTATGGGGTGCTCATACAGGTGAATTATACAAATTAAATTCAGTAATTAAAATTGTCAATGGTTGGACTAGAGTATTCAGAGACCAGTATCAAATATCATTGGGTAAAGAGGGATCTATACAGGTTGTACCCGATGATAATAGCATCCCAAGAATTCTTTCATAAATAAGTTCTATAAATCACATTCGTTGAATCAAGTAAACATTAATTGAATAAAAAAATATTATATATTTTTTCTAGATATACATTTTTCCTTTTGATACTAAATATGTTCTTCCACCTGTCCTTGTATGAACTAGAGAATTGTCCTCAAATATCAAAGTATTGTATAGCTTACTAGGCCTTCCCATCTCATAACCTTGTTCAGTAATGATTTCTATTGACCCATTTTTGGATGAGGGGATAAGTCCCAATTTATGCAGTGCCATTGCAAGAGATGCCTGTGCAGATCCTGTTGCAGGATCCTCAACAATACCTGATTTAGGTGCATATAATCTTGCTCTTACATCACCACCATCCTTTGCATCCATAGTGAAAACATAGGGTTCACTTTTGATAATATCAAACTCATCAACTAGTCTTTGCATGTTGGGTTTCAACTTTCTCATAACCTCTGCTGATTTTACAGGTACAAATATAAATGGTAGGTCTGAAGGCGCAATTTTGTAAAGAGGTAGATCCATTATATCACTCTCCTCAATACCAAGTATCTCTGCAATATATTCTCTATCATGGAATTCTCCATTGAGTATAGGTGGAAACTGATCCATGGTACAAATGTCTATCATCTCATCATTTTCAATAGTAACCTCAACAGATCCAAGTTTGAGATTCAACACTAGTTTTGATCTTGCAGGATTGTTATCTCTCCATATTTTTTCCAGGATATAAGCAGTACCAATTGTTGGATGACCTGCAAATGGTATCTCACGATCTGGAAGGAATATCTTCACATCTGCACCTTTATCATCATAATTTGTGATGAATGTGGACTCGGAATAATTGAATTGTCTTGCTATCTGTTGCATCTCTTCTGTGTTCAGATTGTCTGCACCAAATACCACTCCAAGTTGGTTTCCACCATAGATCCCTCTTTCTGAGAAAACATTCACAGTGTAGAACTCAAATTCTTTCATAGTTGTATTTTATTAGTTAATTATAAAAAATATTACAATTGGGATATTTTTTGATATAATTCATTCCTCTTCCATTTTCATAATAAGATGACATACCTGCTTCAGTAAATTTGCCTCATCTTCGGATATGTTAGAATCATCTCTTGCAGTTTCATATGCCCCCTCCATCACACGCATTCTCTTCTCAAAGAGTTCATCTCTCTCCTCATCATCAATTATCCCATCCTTAACTGCTTTTTTGAGAAAGTCAGTGTATGCTTCAAGATTCTTCACAATCACAGATATTAATCTCTGTTCCTCTTTCGAGAGATATCCATCTGACATTGCAACTTCTTTTAATTCTGCCTTCACTTTATAGATGTCAAATCGATTGACCATGTGAATAATTGGTGTTTACCATCTAATATCACTTTCGATGACATATATCTATAAAGTATCTGTTAATATTGATAATTTATCAAAATAATAACATTTAACTCATATTTTTTCACATAATTTTGTTATTGATTTTTCAATGCTTTCTTCAAGAATTTAGCAGTATGACTTTTTCTACTTCTCGCAACTACTTCAGGAGTACCCTTGGCAACTACCTTTCCCCCTCCAATTCCCCCTTCAGGCCCTAGATCTATCACATAATCTGCATTCTTGATTACATCCATATTGTGCTCAATAATCAGTATTGAATTGCCCTTGTCAACTAATCTATGCAGTACCTCAAGCAGTTTTTTCACATCATGCTTTGATAGACCGGTGGTTGGTTCATCAAGTAAAATCAATGTTTGCCCAGTGACATTTTTTCCAAGCTGTTTGCTTAGTTTAATCCTCTGTGCCTCTCCACCCGAAAGAGTGGTTGCACTCTGCCCAAGCTTTAAATAACCACAACCAACATCCATCAGAGTATCAAGTATTTTCTTTATCTTGGGTATATTTTTGAAAAACTTGTGTGCTTCTGCTACACTCATATCCAGTATATCTGATACATTCTTACCCTTGTATGTAACTTCCAATGTCTCTGCATTGAAACGTTTACCCTTGCACACATCACATTCCACAAAAACATCACCCATGAAGCTCATCTCAATCTTGTTGTATCCATTACCTGAACAGGCCTCACATCTTCCTCCCTTCACATTGAATGAGAACCTACCCTTGGCATATCCCCTTAGCTTGGCAATCTGTGTCTGTGAGAATATATCTCTGACATGATCAAATATCTTGGTATATGTACTCGGGTTTGAACGGGGTGTCCTGCCAATTGGTTTCTGATCTATCATTATCACCTTATCAAGATATTCAAGGCCTAGTATACTACCATACTTTCCTGGCTTATCCTTGGCACCATGAAATTCTCTTGCCAATGCTTTCCACAGAACATCTGTTATCAGAGATGATTTTCCAGATCCTGATACTCCTGATATTACTGTTAGTACACCAAGAGGTATGTCCACATTGATTTTTTTCAGATTATTATGTGATACTCTCTTCATATTGATCCAGTTACTGTTTGGCTCTCTTCTGTGGCGTGGTGTTTCAATATCCCATTCACGTCTCATATATTTACCCGTGATTGTATCTGCTGCTGCAATCTCCTCTGGCGTACCATAAGCCACAATCTCACCTCCATTAACACCTGCTTCAGGACCTAAATCCAGTATGAAATCAGCTGATTCAATAGTCTCATCATCATGCTCAATCACTACAATAGTATTTCCAAGATCTCTTAGTTCAAAAAATGTGTTTAATAATCTTTGATTATCCCTTTGATGTAGGCCTATTGATGGCTCATCAAGCACATATAGTACTCCAACTAGCTTAGATCCTATCTGTGTTGCCAATCTTATTCTCTGTGATTCTCCACCTGATAATGTTGCAGACTTTCTGTCAAGTGTTAGATACTCTAGACCGACCTCTTTCAGAAATCCAATTCGGCCCTTGATCTCAAGCAGTACCTGTTCTGCAATAAGTGCATCTCTCTCAGTAAGTTCTATATTATCAAAGAATTCATAGGCATCACCTACACTTAATTGAACAATTTCCATAATGTTCTTACCACCAACCAGCACTCCAAGTGATGCAGGTTTTAATTTATGCCCTTTACATTCTGGACAGGTATTATATGCCATGAATTGTTCATAATATCTTCTTGCTCCATTGGACTTGGTATTTTTATGTCTTCTATATATTGTATTGATAATTCCTTCTGTCTTTCTATCAGATTCATATTTCCAGGATCTCTCTCCCTTATCTCCCTCAAATTTGAATTTAATGCGGTCTTCAGATCCATATAACATGGCATCAAGTGCTTTTTTAGGTAGATCTTTGATTGGTGTCTCCAGATCACCTCCAAAATGCTCTAACACAGTACCTATCTGTTTTACACTCCATGAATTTGAATCCTGGCTGAAGAAACTTAAACCACCATCTTTGATACTGAGGTTCTTATCTGCAATCAGTAAATCTGCATCCACTTCAGACACAAATCCCAACCCTGTACAATGATTACATGCACCAAGTGGATTATTGAATGAGAATATTCTTGGATTAAGTTCTCCGATTGATATTCCACATTCTATACAACCTGCAAATTCATGATAGAGCACAGTCTCTATATTTTTTGGATCATCAAGATAATCAATTCTCACTCTCCCCTCTGCTCTTCTAAGAGATGTCTCGACTGCCTCGTTTAACCTCCCACGTATCCCCTCTTTTACTCTCAACCTATCAATCACAGCTGATATATCATGTTTGAAATTCTTATCCAGTTTTGGAGTCTCCTCATCTAACAGATACTCAACACCATCCACATCTAATCGGTTGTATCCCTCTTTTTTCAATTCTGCAAATAATCTGGTGAATGTACCCTTTTCCTTGATAACAATGGGTGCAACAACTCTAAACCTTCTGCCCTCCTCATTCATTACCTTCTCAACAATTTGCTGTGCAGTGAGAGATCTCACCTCTTTTCCACAGTTGGGGCAGTGTGGAATGCCAATTGATGCATATAATATCCTGAGATAATCCATGATCTCAGTCACCGTACTGACAGTTGATCTGGGATTGCTTGAGGATGTTTTCTGTTCAATACAAATTGCAGGTGATAATCCTCTGATTGATTTGACATGTGGTTTCTCCATTCTTCCGAGAAATTGTCTGGCATAAGAGGATAGAGATTCCACAAATCTTCTCTGCCCCTCTTTGAATAGTGTATCAATTGCAAGTGATGATTTACCTGATCCTGAGAGACCTGTGAATACTACGAACCTATTTCTTGGTATGCTGGCATTTACTCCCTTTAGATTATGTTCATTAGCCCCTTCGATTTCGATCCATTGTAACACATCTCGTTTATCTGGTAATGGTAATCTTCTGTTGATTTGTACAGTCATTCTATCCTCTCTAGATTGTCAATATTGCAATAATTGCTCTGGGAATATATGAATATTGAAAGGAGAATATAAAAAGTGAAATTCAATACTCTGAAAAATATTTTGATATATAAGCTACTGAATCAGATAATATTGATTTTACTGCTTTTATAATTGCTGAAGTCATAATCTTCACTTTTAATTTTAAACAGATATTTTATTTATTTCTCTCTATAATCAGTAATTCATTGAGCTCTTTTATCTTATCTCTGAGCTCTGCTGCCAGTTCAAATTCAAGATTATCTGCTGCCTCATTCATCAGACCTTTCAATTCACCTATCATGGTAATCAGCTCAGATACCGCTACCTGATCATCTACCTTGTATTTTGCCAATTTTGCCGATGCTTCATCTGATAGTGTTTCAAGTACTGAGAAAATACCCTTGACAATTGTTTTTGGAGTAATATTATTGTCCTTGTTGTGTTTCAACTGTATTTTTCTCCTTCTGTTATTCGCTGTGATGGCTTCTCTCATCGAATCTGATATTGTATCTGCATACAGTATCACCATACCCTCTGCATTTCTAGCAGCTCTTCCCATAATCTGTGTCAATGAGCGGGTACTTCTAAGAAATCCCTGTTTATCTGCATCTAGTATCGCAACCAGGCTTACTTCTGGAAGATCCAATCCCTCTCTCAGTAGATTGATACCAACAAGTACGTCTATCTCTCCTCCTCTCAGTGAATTCAGTATTTGTACTCTTTCCAGAGTATCAATGTCTGAGTGCATATACTGGGATTTCAATCCTGATTTGGCAAAAAAATCTGACAGGTCCTCAGCCATCCTCTTGGTCAGAGTAGTAACAAGTACTCTCTCCCCTCTCGTAATTCTCTTCTCTACCTCCACCATCAGATCATCCACCTGGTTTTTAGATGGTCTAACATCAATTGTTGGATCAACAAGGCCGGTAGGCCTGATAATCTGTTCCACTACCTGATCTGATTTATCTAGTTCATACTCTGCTGGAGTTGCACTCACAAATAAAGTGGTTGGCATTCTCTTCTCAAATTCCTCCCATCTCAATGGACGATTATCATATGCACTTGGTAATCTGAAACCATGATTGATAAGGTTCTGCTTTCTGGAAAAATCTCCTCCATACATCCCTCTCACCTGTGGCAAGGTAACGTGACTCTCATCAACAATCATCAGAAAATCATCTGGAAAATGATCAATCAGTGTATATGGTGGATCGCCCGGTAATCTTCCATCAAAATATCTTGAATAGTTCTCTATACCGGAACAATATCCTAGCTCTTCCAACTGTTCCAGATCATAATGTGTTCTCTGGGTTATTCTCTCCGCAGATACATAGTTCCTGTTTTTCTCAAACTCATCCACTCTTTCTCTCAAATCATCTCTTATCTGATGTAATGCTGATTTAATCTGTTCCTCTTTTGTCAAATACTGTGTGGAGGGGTATATCACAATCTCATCTGGAGTATCTATTCTATTTCCCGTTAATGGATCTATAATTGTTATCTGTTCAACCTCATCACCAAAAAATTCCACTCGTATACCCTCTTCTTGATATATGGGCTTTATCTCAACCCTATCTCCCTTGGCTCGAAAAGTCTTGGATTTGAAATCCATCTCGTTTCTTCTGTATTGTAATTCCACAAGTCGACTGAGCAGACTATCTCTCTCAAGCTCCATACCTTTTTTTAATTTGATTGTGAAGTCTCTGTAAGTTTCTGGAAGACCAACATTGTATATGCAGGATACTGAAGCCACAATAATCACATCTTCCCTCTCTGCAAGTGCTTTTGTTGATGCGTTTCTCAGTTTATCAATCTCTTCATTGATATTGAAATCCTTGGCAATATACAGATCTTTTGTTGGCATGTATGCCTCTGGTTGGTAGTAATCATAAAAGCTGACGAAATATTTCACCGCATTATTGGGGAAAAAATGTTTGAACTCTGCGAATAATTGTGCTGCAAGTGTTTTGTTCGGTGCAATCACCAGTGTTGGCTTGTTAAGTTTGGCAATTATATGTGATGCAGTGAACGTCTTTCCAGAGCCGGTTACCCCGTGTAGTGTCTGAAATTTGTACTTTTTATCTTTATATCCATTAACTAGTTTATTAATTGCCTCTGGTTGATCTCCTGTGGGAGTATAATCAGTCTTCAGCTCAAACCTGTTGTCACTCATTCTCGCACCTGTAATTATGTAATTTTCACAAGATATAATTGCAATGGTAGAAGCAATCATATTTTCAAATTATTTTATATTGCAAATTATATTATAAAAAACAGATGACTGATAATTACAAGTGAATTTATCCTTGCTATCTTCTCTGTATTATTATTAAACAAACTATTTGTGTATGTGGAATAAAAGATGATTTTTAAACATGAGTTGGGTACTTAAATTTAGAATAACATGGATCCACAAGAAGCACTATCTGTAATGAAAAGAAATACACAGGAGATTGTTGATGAGAATGAATTATTTGAATTACTGAAAAGAGTAGATAAAGGGGAGAGTATCAATGCATACTGGGGTACTGCTCCCACAGGAAGAGTACATATTGGCTATCTCATACCAATGAGTAAAATAGCTGATTTTCTCACGGTAGGTATCAATTTCAAGGTACTACTGGCTGATATTCATGCACATCTGGATGATCAGAAAAGCCCATTTGAATTACTGGATCACAGAACTGAGTACTACAAACAGATTGTTATCGGCTTACTAGAGGGATTGGAAGTTGATGTCTCACGATTGACATTTGTTAGAGGTAGAGATTTTGAGTTGAAAGAAAGGTATGGAATGGATCTATTAAGAATGTCTGCATTTGTATCATTCAACCGTGCTAAAAGAGCAGGTGCTGAGGTGGTAAGACAGAAAGAGGATCCTAAACTGGGTGGCTTCATCTATCCTCTGATGCAATCAATTGATGTACCACATCTTGAATGTGAGATTGCATTTGGTGGTATTGATCAGAGAGGTATTTACATGCTATCAAGAGAATTTCTACCAAAGCTGGGGTATGATAAACCTGTATGTGTGTTCAATCCTCTCTTACCTGGACTAACAGGTGGAAAAATGTCTGCATCAGATGAGAATTCGAAAATTGACTGTCTAGATACTCCAAAGAAAGTTAAGAAGAAAATGGGAAAGGCATTCTGTCCTGAAAAAGAAGTGGATGGAAATGGAGTACTGGCATTTGTAAAAACAGTGATATTTCCGTATTTAGAACGAAAAAATGAGGAATTTATGATTGATCGTCCTGAGAAATTCGGTGGTAAACTTACTTATCTGGATTATGATTCACTTGAGAAGGCTTTTGTTGCAGGAGATCTTCATCCATTGGATCTTAAAATGGGAATGTCTGAATATGTCAATGTCATTCTAGATAAGGTAAGAAAAAGATTCGAGGATCGACCGGAGTTATTGGATGCTGCATATCCAAAACCTGTTAAGAAATCTAAAAAAACAAAAAAGAAATCCAAGAAGAATTAATCCAATTTGAATTGTATATAATCATTATCAAATGGATTTCCACGAGTTGCATGTATCTCTCTTTTGCTGAGGTCCATAATTATTGAGGTAACAGTACCGATATTACCAATATCCTCATTGAGTATGTATGGTCTACAAATCGGCAGTTGTGAATTCGTCTGATCTGCAAGAATTGATTTTGCATTATCAATTGTATGATCTATTTCATGCATCATCTCACCCGCTCTGGCATATCTTGAGAATGAACTGGCAAGTTTCTCAGTATCTGTATTCAGAGTATCGTCTGCCAGAAAATGATTTGTATGCAAAAATACCTCTTTATCTCTGGTTTCAGTCACTTTATCCCCTGCAAATTCTAAATTGATAAATTGCCCATTGTCATTGGCAAATATTATATTGCTTGATTTACCATACCTATAATCTCTCAAATTTGTGATGCCATCTGATAGACTATCTGAATCTAGCAGGTGTCTCAAAGTGATATGTATTGGTAATCCGCACATTTTTCCATCCATATGCAGAAAATTCAGTGTCACTCCAAGTCCCTTGGAATTAATTCCAATCTTTCCTATTATTCCTGGCTCTGTAATCTGTAAAATAGTGTGTCCATCTGTTCTCTTAATCCTCATCATTACCATCAATTTTTCAAGATCCTCTGCCCAGTCCCAATTTTGAACGAGTAATGATGATTTTCCAAAATAGAATGCAGTGCATTCCGAAACAAATTGAGTTAGTATCTCAGTTCTTGAATTGAGTGCATATATCCATAGTGGTTCTACATTTGCACCTTTTGCAATTGCCTCTATCTCATCTGCATAATCTCTGTTAAACTCAATTATGACATCTCTATATATTTTAGCTGCATCAAGTATCTCCTCTTCAGTTCTATTAAATATTCTGTGGTAATATCTAATTGTGTTCTTTATCCTGTCTGATAATATTTTTCCGTGTTGCAGTCCAATCTCAATTGATGTACCCTGCAATTCAATTAATGGCAATATCACTGATACGTGAGTTATACTGGCCTGTTAAATATCTAGCTCACTAAGTACATAAAATCTGTCAGTAAGATCTGAGTTTCATTGATAACTATAAAATAAGGGAATAGAATATCCATATATGGAATATTCAAAAAATGAGCAGAAATTGGATAGAATACAGTTTATTACCGGCTCTATGTCTATTGGTATGGTATTAACCTTACAGTTTGTGTATTTTCCAGTAATCCAATATATGTCAAATTACTTAACTGGTCTAATCCGTTATCTATCCGTATTCTCTATTTTTCTGATACTGGATCTGTACTTCACAATAAGTAATCTTAGAGTATCTGATGACTGGGAGAAGCATAAATACCTACGGATGAATATAGGTCTACTATCAGCGGGTATATTTATTCATATATTTTTCATATTACCCGGTATTTTCAATTTAAATTCTGACTTTGTATCATCTTTGAACACTAGATTCATATTAGTGACATTTATCTATCTGTGGAAAGCTTTAATCCAGATAAAAATATTCAATCTTTTCCAGGATACTTATCAAACAATAAAACCAATGTCCTGAATAAGTAAATTTATCCAAAATAAGATGCTTTTATACTGATAAATATTGTATATTGAGCTAGACAAAAATGAATTAAACACAAAATAAACTCAAAAAAATAGAAATTATAGAATTTTCTAGGTTTTTAATTAACTTGAAAAATAGAACTGATATGATTTTAGATTAATTTAAAAACTGTCTAGTCTTTTTACAGGTATGAAAGAAGCAGTGAGCGTATCACTTGGATCTAAATCACGAGATCATTCTGGAGTTATTGATTTTGGTGATGAGAAGGTAAAAATCAGAAGAGAGGGAACTGATGGAGATTCAAAAGCTATGGCCGCACGATACAAAGAACTTGATGGTACAGTTGATGCATTTGGTGCTGGTGGATGTATGTTTAATTTTGAGGTGGCAGGAAAAGTCTGGCCTGTTAAAACAGTATCTAAGATTATCAAAGGAATAGAGAAAACACCAATTGTGGATGGAACTGGGGTGAAAAATACAATTGAACGTAATATCATGACCATGATTGCCTCAGAACTTGATGAACTGATGGAGAGAAAACCAAAGACTGCAATGATCTCCACAGGGCTTGATCGTTATGCCATGGCCAAATCAATTCTAGATGCAGGTTATGATCTGATTTATGGTGATCTGGCATTTGGCCTGGGAATTAATATTAAAATAAAGACTGAGAAATCACTGAAGAGGCTTGCCAGATTATCTCTGCCAATAGTTAGTAGAATGCCATTACAATGGCTATATCCCACTGGTAGTAAACAGGATTCTTTCACACCAAAATATGGTAAATTTTTCAAAGATGCCACAATAATTGCTGGAGATTTTCTATACACTAAGAAATATGCACCTTATGATATGGAGGGTAAGATAATTCTGACAAATACTACAACTGCTTCTGATATTGAGGAATTCAAGAAACGAGGTGTGTCAGCAATTATCACAACAACTCCTGATGTTGGCGGGAGGTCATTCGGTACAAATGGACTTGAGGCTGCAATTGTTGCATATGCAGGTCTAGGTAGACCTTTAACACATGAAGAGATGAGCGGTTATATAGAAAAATTAGGTATCAAACCTCAAATCATCAGATTTGATCAATAAACACAATGTATAATTCATTGATAAATACTTTTATTTTTTTATCATTGTATTTTACTGTGATAGTTTCAATATTATCGAAGTGATAGAAAATTGCTATACAAATACAGTATAAATTATTTGAAGTATCAATATACTCGATTGATTTAAAAACTTACTTTATTACAGACAGATATGAAAGAAGCAGTGAGTGTTTCGCTTGGTTCAACTCAGAGAGATCATTCCGGAGTAATTGACTTTGGTGATGAGAAAGTAAAAATCAGGAGGGAAGGTACCAATGGTGACGTTAAAGCCATGATTGCACGATACAAAGAACTTGATGGTACAGTTGATGCATTTGGTGCTGGTGGATTTATGTTTGGTTTCCAGGTGGCAGATAAGTTCTATCCAATAAGAATGTCAAATAATATCACCAAACATATCAAGATCACACCAATTGTGGATGGATACGGTGTGAAAGGTACTATTGAGCGTAATTCACTACAGATGGTGTCTAAAGAATTGGAGGAACTGATGGAGGGAAAACCAAGAACTGCATTGATGACTGCTGGTGTGGATCGTTACTCCATGGCAAAATCAATTGTGGATGCAGGATTTGATACAACTTTTGCAGACCTTGCATTTGGTCTTGGAATTAAAAAAACTATAAAAACACTGAAAGGATTGCAGAGATTGGCAAGGTGGACATTACCTATTGTTGCTAAATTTCCTCTATCATGGCTATATCCACTAGGTGAGAAACAAGATACCTTCACACCAAAATATACCAAATATTTTGAGAATGCTACACTTATTGCAGGAGATTTCCTCTATACCAAGAAATATGCACCAATGGATATGAGTGGTAAGATAATTCTGACAAATACAACAACTGCATCTGATATTGAGGAGTTCAAGAATAGAGGTGTTAGTGCTATAATCACTACCACTCCAAATGTAGGTGGTAGATCATTTGGAACCAATGGATTAGAATCTGCAATCACTGCATATGCGGGTCTAGGCAGAAGGTTAACTCATGATGAGATAGAAGCTTATATTGCAAAACTAGATATTAGACCGAATGTCATAAGATTTGATTAATTCCTTCTTTTTCTCCTGCGATCAGATCTATCATCCATCTGAGTAACAAATTTTCTACAGGCATCTATCACATCAGATGATACTTTTGATGATATACCAATAGTTGAGGAAAGTGTTTCAGAACTTTCTTTTGCAATATTTACCACAGTCTTGTATTTACTTAAAATAGCTTTTTTCCTCTTTGGACCAATACCCTCTATTAGATCTAGTACTGATGATAATCCCTCTCTCTGCCTCAGCTTTCTCTGATAACTTACTGCAAATCTATGTGCCTCATCTCTTCCTGCTCTTATTAACAACAATCCAGGTCGGTTCATATCATTCTTGATTGTGTTCTTCTCATCGATTTGATATATTTCCTCTTCTCTCTTTGCCAGACCAATCACTGGGATGATGATTCCAATCTTATCAAGTGATATTTTGGCTCTTTTTAACTGCTCTCTGCCACCATCTATCACTATAAGATCTGGTATCGGTAAATTTTTTGCATCAACTCCATCCTTAACTCTATGATATCTTCTGTATACTGCTTCTTCCATACTTGCAAAATCATCCTGACCATCAACTGATTTTATTTTGAATCTCCTGTAAGCTTTTTTGAAAGGTATGCCATTTTTAAAGCGAACACAGGATGCAACGTTATTCTTTCCAAGTAGAGTAGATACATCAAATGTATCTATTATTATTGGAGGAACCTCCATCTGCAATATATGTTGAAGGTCCTCAACCCTTGCAGTTGGTTGTTCTGAATCTCTGCTTAGCAATAATTTCTGCTGCAATGATCTTTTTGCATGATGCTTATTCATTATTATCAGTTGCTTATCAATCTCAGATACAGGTATACCTGCCTTGAAATTGAATTGATTTAGTGCTTTCATGATTGTTTTTGGTTGTTTTATATCAACAATGAACTTAGTGATTTTATCTCTCTGCTCCTGGTGTAGCTGTAGTATCGTGATCAGAAAGTTGATAACAAAATCTACCCATACATTCTTGTTATCACTAAGTTTTATCTCATCATTCTCTATGATCTTAGTCTCCTGTCTTGATATTCTTCCATCTGTGATTTTGCTCAGACAAACACATGTTTCCAGTTTATTTGATGCATATGATAGAACATAGCAATCCTCCACTCCATCGATCATAACCTGCTGTCTCTCTAGTGTACGCTTGATTGATTTCAGCATATCTCTATGCTTTGCTGCATCCTCAAATCTCAACTCATTGGATGCAATCTTCATCTTCTGTTCTATATCATCTGCAATTTCAGGTAATTTTCCATCCAGAAACTTAACCACTTGATTTATATTCTCGTTGTACTCGTTAACATCAACTTCAAGCTCACAAGGTCTCATACACTGTCTTGTTCTCCTTCTGATGCAGGTTTTTGCCCAACTATCCGCAGCTCCTATCTCAATCTCTTTTTTACAATCTGCCACAGGGAATAACTGTAATACATGTTTCAATGATCTTTTTAATGAGCCAACATTTGAGAACGGTCCGAGATAAAGAGATCCATTATCTGCTTTCTCACGTGATATGATGAACCGGGGGAATTTCTCAGAGGTTGTCACCTCAAGATATGGATATGTCTTATCATCTCTCCAATGCTCATTCAAATAGGGTTGATATTCCTGTATCATGGAATATTCAAGTAATAGTGCCTCATTCTCGGATTCAACCACATGCACTTTTATCTTAACTCCTTTCTCCCTGATCACACGTGATTTGGAGAAATCATTACTAGCTGAGAAATGACTTCGTAATCGATTAACAAGATTTTTTGCCTTTCCAATATAGATAATAGTATCTGTATCATCATATATCACATATACACCCGGAGCTTTTGGAATGGATTTGATCTGTTCCTGTATATGTTTCAATCGATCATCCATGATAGTATCTCAGTTCAATGGTCTAAATACTCTTTTGAAATCTGTGGAGACTAGAAAGGATAAAATAAATAAATAATGGACAAATTGATAAAATTTTATCTATCTTATTTGTCGATCTCTGAATCAAATTAAAATACCTATTTAAACTAGCTTGTTTGCATTATTGTAAGTGATAACAATTGTCTGAAGATGAATTTGATATGTCTGGATTTGATGATTTGATTGATTCAGATGAAGTTGAGATAAATAAAACCACAATTCTGATTATTGGATCCAATGAGATATATTCGATGTTTCATTCTCTACTACCGGAGGCACATTCATTTGAATTACTGTTCACAAGTGATCCTGAACTTGGTATATCATATCTGATACAGGAACAGATTGCAATCACATTTCTAGATTATACTAGTATCGGTAATTGCTCATCTTTATCTGCATCGATTCATCAATATATTCCACTATCTAGGATAGTTCTGATTGCTCCTATATTGAAGATGGATCAGTTCTCACGATTGATCAATGAGGGTTCAATTGATGCAATACTTACACTACCATTTGATCAGGATAAACTGATGCAGGTACTCACTCAGCAGGAAGCCAAGTATTCGATCAATAAAATGCTGGTCAGTATGATCAATGAACCACCAAAACTATCCAAGGCAAGTTTTCTCATGCTTGATCCATCTCTTCAATTCGGTTCTGAGGATGCACCTCTGAATTTTGTGGGTGTGATGATTGTGGTCAATACAATTCCAAAGTATACCAAATTCTTTGAACAGACACTGGCACAGGATGAAATGCTATTTGCAGGATATCTTTCCAGTATTTCTGGTCTTGGTGCATCACTATTTGAGAACAAAGAGGCACTGAAAGAGATTAATTTTGGTGGAATATCTGTGATATTTCAGTTTCATAATGAGGTACAGATATTTTTCTTTGTGAGAAATCTAACAAGGGATAATTTTGTGAAGGCGGAGTTAAGAATTGCAGATTTTCGTAATTATATAATAGATCACTTCTATGATGAATTCACTAATCAACACTTTATGACCCAGGAATCTCTGCTCAAAATAGATGAGATTGCAGATTTCTTCAATGAGGAGGATGAGATGGAGAAAGAGGAATTTATCAAGCAAGTGGAGACAAAAGAGGTAATTGATGGGGATACTCCGATTATCATATACTCAAACAATGCTCATAATGAACTGAAGGCAAAATTATTGGAGGGTAAACTACAATCTCCTACTGATGAATTCAATCTAATTGTGAAATCAATTGATAATGAGAAAGAATTGATTGAAAAAGTAAGAGAGAATTATTATCATGTTATACTATTCGATTCTGATTGTGATACAGGAGTGAGATCAACAGTTGACTTCATTGATTTCATCAAGGAACTTTCTCCATCCATACAGACAATTTATTTTGAACGCTCTGAAGAATACACTCAGACAATTATTGATGGATACAACAATGATACCATGAATTATATCCTCTCATTCAATGCAGATGCTCAGACTATATATCGCATATTCAAGAAGGCTGAGAAAGCAGTGATGAAGATAAGAAAAACAACTAGTTCCTCATCTGCAATAGATGCCGCAGGTAATATGGAGGCAATGAAGATATTTCTCAGAAAAGAGCAGGAATCTTACAATATACAGGAACTTCCAAAACTTATTGGTGTTATCATTGCACAGGATATGATCCCGGTGTATGATGAATTCTGGGATATTGAGCAGGAGATGAATACTGAGTTGATAACAGGTCTGGTTCAGAGTCTTGATAATATTGGTTCTGAGATGTTTCATGAGAAAGAGGAGATAAAACTGCTGGAACTTGGTGGAAATAATGTATTTGTAAACCATCTTGGCCCATATATGTTCTCATTCTTTGTCCGGAATATCACTCCAACTACCACTGTGATAATTCAGAAGGAAGTCACCGCACTGAGTAATCTGTATATTGAACTACTGAGGGAAGCTGCGGGGATCATCACCTATGATCAACTAAGACCTATATTCTCCAAACTTGCAAATGAGGCAAAGAATAACTTCACAGAACTATTAAGAGAGAGTCAGAGATAGCTTGCTGTATGATTATGCATAATTGTATTTCGCGGTAATCAGAGATGTAGTATTGGGCTATTTATCAACTTTTCAATAGGTTAAAAATCATGTATGCCATATGAAAAACAGTGGGTGTAAAATCTTGGATAATATAGTGAATATATGTGTAAATCATAAAGTGTGCAATAGTTTATACTAGCAATATATTGTGATCTCACAGAGTATATTTCATTATGTTTATGATAATACCTATATAATCACTGTTGTCAACTCCTTATTCGACATAATGATCTTTTCATGGCTGATAAGCTATTTTATTACACTTTTAATCAACTCTCCCTCTAGCAATAGTTTTTGTATATAAATGAATTATATTCTAGATATAGTATTGGATCTCACTATTCTATCAGCAAGAAAATAATTTAAGTATCGGCTGAAATTTGGTGAATATATTCGTTGGAGGAATAAAATATTTCAGAAAAAAACTTAAAGATAAACCTGAGCAAAGGTTTGAAATTTAAACGTGTATACACAAAAGAAGGAGTTCATCCCTACGATTCTGTAGAGTGGGGATACAGAGATGTGCAAGTCACATCATTTGATGGGGATATTATATTTGAGCAGAAAAATGTGGAATTTCCTGTAAACTGGAGTCAGAACAGTGTACAGATTGTCACATCCAAATATTTCCATGGGAAATTAAATACCGATCAACGAGAGAGCTCATTGAAACAACTGATCAACAGGGTAGTTGATACATTGAAAAACTGGGGAATTGAGGGTAATTATTTCTCAGAAGAAGATGCGGAGATATTCTCTGATGAATTGAAAGATATACTGATGAACCAGAGAATGGCATTCAATTCTCCTGTGTGGTTCAATCTGGGTACGGTTAAAAAACCACAGGGTAGTGCTTGTTTCATCAATTCTGTGGAGGATAATATGAACAGTATACTTGAGCTTGCAAAAACAGAGGGATTGATATTCAAATATGGTTCCGGGTCTGGAGTAAATCTAACACCACTCCGATCAAAAGGTGAACTACTATCCACTGGGGGTACATCCTCAGGTCCAATATCATTCATGAAGGGATATGATTCATTCGCGGGATCTATAAAATCCGGTGGAAAAACAAGAAGAGCTGCTAAGATGGTATTACTCGATGATTGGCATCCAGATGTGATTGAATTCATAGAGAGCAAAGAGAAGGAGGAGAAAAAGGCATGGGCATTGATTGATGCTGGATATGATGGCTCATTCACAGGTGAGGCATACAGCAGTGTGTTCTTCCAGAATGCAAATCACTCTGTCAGAGTATCTGATGAGTTCATGGACAAAGTGATCACAGATGGACAGTGGGATCTTAAAAATGTGGCAAGTGATGAGATAAGAAAGACAATCAATGCACGTGATATGCTTGATAGAATATCAGAGGCAACTCATGTGTGTGGAGACCCTGGATTGCAGTACAAGACCACAATAAACAAGTGGCACACCTGTAAGAATTCCGGTCTAATCAATGCATCAAATCCATGTTCTGAATATGTCTTCCTTGATAACACCGCATGTAATCTGGCTTCCATCAACCTACTGAAATACAGATTAGATGATGGAAATTTTGATGTGGAGAGATTCAAACACACAGTTGATCTAACTATCACAGCACAGGAAATAATCGTGGGAAGGGCCTCATACCCAACAGAGGAGATAGAGCAAAATAGCCACAGATATCGTACTCTGGGCATAGGATACACTAACCTTGGTGCATATCTTATGTCCATAGGCTATGCATATGATTCAGATAAAGGTAGAAATCTTGCCTCTGCAATCACATCTCTCATGACTGGTGGTGCTTATCTTCAGAGCTCTGTCATCGCAGCTAATCTTGGACCATTCGATGGTTTCGCAGAGAACAGAGAGTCAATGCTGGAAGTCATGCAGATGCACAAAGATGCAACTATCAACATAAAGAGAGATGGAATTGATGATGAACTATACAATGCATCAACCCGTATATGGACAGAGGTACTGGAATCTGGCTGGCAAAATGGTTTCAGAAATGCTCAGGCAAGTGTACTTGCACCAACTGGTACTATCTCATTCATGATGGATGCAGATACCACTGGAATTGAACCCGATATCGCACTGATCAAGTACAAAAAACTTGTAGGTGGTGGACATATGAAGATAGTCAACAGAACTATACCTCTGGCACTGAAGAATCTAGGTTATGATAAGGATTCAGCTGAAATCATCATCAGATATATCGATGAGAATGGTACCATTGAGGGTTGTGAGCAGATAAATGATGAACATCTTTCAGTATTTGATTGTTCTATCAGATCAATGAAGGGCAAGAGAACCATACACCATATGGGACATGTAAGAATGATGGCATCTGTGCAACCATTCCTGTCCGGTGCAATCTCAAAAACAGTAAATATGCCCGAGGATTGTACCATTGAGGAGATCTCAGATACATATATCAAGGGCTGGGAGATGGGCTTGAAAGCCATTGCCATCTATCGTGATAATTCCAAGAGATTACAACCACTGAATACAGAGGAAAATAAGAGTGAGAGTTCAATTGAAGAGATAACATCTGGACCTACCCGTGTGAGGATGCCTGAAACAAGAAATTCAAGAATCCATAAATTCGAGGTCAATGGACATGAGGGGTATATCATTGTGGGATTGTATGATAATGGTACTCCCGGGGAGGTGTTCATCAAAATGAGCAAACAAGGATCTACACTTGGTGGTGTAATGGATAGTCTGGCAGTACTCATCTCAATCAGTCTACAATATGGGGTACCACTGAAGGTATTGACAAATAAATTCAAACATACCAAATTCGAGCCTCAAGGTATGACACTCAATCCGAAGATACCATTTGCATCATCAATTATAGACTATATTTTCAGATATCTTGCACTTGAATTCCTTGGAGAGGAGAATGGAAATGGTAGTATGGTGGATTATACTGATATGAGACATGTAAATTCCACTCCTGAATACAAAGCACCTGTCAAAGAGGAAGATGATGCACAGAATATGATTCTTGATGATAATCAGATATGTACCAACTGTGGTGGGATGGCAGTTCGTTCTGGCAGTTGTTATGCATGCCCCGAATGTGGAACCACATCTGGTTGTAGCTAAATGAGCATATGAAAAAAATGGGACTACATATAAAAAATGAAGAATTCAATATTAGTTGAGATTTTATTCAGGAAAAGTTGGGATTTTTCAATTTTGTTCAGTAATAGTTGAGACACTTTATTATCTATGATAATTTCTAGATCATATCCAGTTCTAGTTGAAATAATCCGATGAATCGTGAATAAAGCTTAGTACTAGCTTTATTGAGAACATTATATACAACTGGAATTTAAAGTAGGGGAATCATTTGGAAAAAACAATTAATAAACATTTAGTCTATGAAGCCTGTGAATATAATGTTAGGGTTCTACACGATTTTTCAACTCATCTCCCCGAACAAATTTTATCAAAGTTTAATTTAATTCAGAAAGACTATATTAGAAATAATCGGAAAAAATCATTTTTTAAAGGTCTACCATTAATATTTTTTATTTATCTAATATTCGAGGTTTTATTATATCTTATTAAACAAGATGATTATTTTCTTGACATAAAACGATCTGGTTATATGTTGGCTGTTATCATGCTAAAAATATATTTTACCACATTGTTTATAGGGAAATATAATATTGATGTGAATTTATATTCTTGGAACCACTTATTATTAGAAAATGAAATGTATTCTTCATTTAAACAAAAATTAAATGATATGCAATTTCAAGAATCGACGATTGATTTTTTATCAATTTATCTGTATTTAAAAAACCAATATAATCTGAAGGAAACTTTTCTAAGCTTTTTTGAATATGAAAACTATAAGTTGATACAAGATCTATCCTTGTTTTATGAACTACTTTCACTTGATGAATTAGGACATTACAATTTAGAAAAGAAAAAGCTTCCAAAAAGTTTCAAACTATTTTTCAATTCTTTTAATTTTGCTTTTGTTTTATTTATTCCTATTTTAATTGTGATAATGAATGGTGCTTTTCAAAAAACAAGGGGTAATTCAGATCCATTTCCTCAATATGAATGGCTTATAAATATTTTAATTATTGTAGGAATTAGTTACATCTCATTTTACTTCAATATGAATAATAGTTTTAAAGAAATTGAATTATTAATATTTCAAGAAATATATCAAGCAAAGGGAATTTTTCTGGATGCAGAGAATTTGGAGATATTTACGCTCGAATTGAGTAATCATCTTAATGAAACATTTGATACCTTAACTTTTGATTCTTCTGATAATGCTTGAATTTCTAAATGAGTATGATTTATCACTTAATTTAATTATTTTCACCTATACAACCTCCTTAATCTTTAGATCGCCCTCATCATCAATCTTCTTTCAGCCAATATTCCTGAATAAAAAATTCCAAAAAAAGTTATAATAAAAATGACCAATAAACCGATCAATATTGTTATAGGATTATTTTTGGTATAAAATTCATAAATAATACTGTTAATCCAAATAAAAATTTTTTCAAAATAAAATAAAAGAAAAAATGCCATTAAAATATATAATTTCAGCAGTATTGATGCTAATTTTTTATTTTTCTCTAACCTTTTCACTTTCCTTAATTGGTATCATGTGTTATCCTCCAATTGATTAATCTCGATCGATTTTGTATTTTTTGAACGTATTTTTTAAATCCTTTAATTCCACTATTAATTAGTACTATCGCAATAAACCCATAATGAGAAATTCAAATACTTCGAAATTACTATTTAATTTTTCTTGAATTAATGTAAATATACTCGCGATAACAAATAAGAACACAAGAATCATTTGACCAATATAGACAATTAAGTATTCACCAAAATCAATTTCATAGTTATCTTGAGGGGCCTTCACCTCCTTTTCGTTATCCATAATATTGAAAACGCTTAAAGGTTCAAATAAATTTGCATAAATAAATGAACTGAACCTCCTCATTTAATCTTGTTTTTACCACTATTCCTATTATTTCTTATAGATACTGTCCAACAATTATCGATTTAAGTCCACCAAATTTGGATATTTTTCATTCTTTCTGAATATATTTGCAGAAATATTTAATATATTAGCAATTGAGAGATAGGATATTCGAGTATTTGATTTTTTTAAGATCCTTAATTGCATTTGTTATTAATAATACTATTTCAAAATTAACGTATTAGTGTAACATCATTACCATTTGTATCTGCTGATTTGAACGCAAGGTAGGCAATTGGTCCAATA
>JAJRQD010000139.1 GCA_024280435.1 archaeon
TCCAATTTTCATATCCATATTATCAATAATTGATAAACTAATAAAAATATATGTAAATTACACATATTAACCAATCTCAGTTGTGAAAATATATATTCACAGGTATTTTTATTGAAATATATGAGATCTGCTGCCTTTGGAGTCGCATGGCTACCGGTTGAAATACTAGAATCTTTTCTGAAAACTAAATGGAAAATATATGATTATACTAACAGAAAAATGAGATATGATGATGTGAAGAAGAAAAATCCAGAAGTATTGATCTCATTCTCACCTCCTGAGGAACTGATAAATCATTCCTCTATCAAATATATAGTATCATCTGGAGCAGGTGTGGATGCAGTCAATACAGAATTGATTAAAGCCAACAATCAGATACTTATCTCAACACATGGAAATGCAGAGACTGTTTCAGAGCATGCATGGGCAATGTTGATGCATATACAGAGGAAACTCGGGAAATATGACAGATTGGTCAGAGAAAGGATGGATTGGCCATCATCCAATCAGATATATGATTACAGTACAGATCTTTCCGGCAAAACAATTGGAATACTTGGATATGGTAATATTGCAAAGAATATCGAGAGATATGCCACTGCATTTGGTATGGAGATCAGAATATTCAGAAATAATGCACTAGAGGGCCAGTTTTTTGATTATGAATTGATAGATAATGCAGATGAACTAGATGTACTGATGATTGCAGCTCCACTGACCAGCAAGACCAGAGGATTGGTATCTGAGAGGATAATTCATAGAATGCCATCACATTCTGTGTTAGTCAATGTGGGTAGAGGTGCTATTATAGATGAGAATGCACTATTCAATGCATTGAGAGATGGAGAATTAAGAGCTGCTGCAATTGATACATGGCAGAATTCACCATATTCAAAAGGGGAGTTGGGAAATAAACCAGAAAAATTTGTAGATATCCCTAATCTGCTGATATCACCGCACAGAGCATGGGTAAGTAAAAAATCCATTGTGGAGACTTTGAGAGGTATTGCAGTGGAGTTGGATAAGATCGCCAGGAATGAGAAAAGTGATAATATTCATAATTTTGAAGATGAGTACTAGTGAAATTAAAGTGTGAGAATTATCATCATTTTTTAGTGAAAAGAGGAATTTTAAAGTCAATTCTATGTTTATCTCCAACTACTATTAAATAAATTTTATCTGAAATTTCTCTTAAATATGGATTAAATTTCATTGGTAATTCAATTGTAATTTTTGGTAGAAAGGATAAACTATATGTCAGTTTAAATGTATAACTAGTTATTATCAGAGAATGATTCCCATTAAATGTAATAATAGTCGCATACAACTGTTTAATTAAAATCAATTCCAATGCAGATAGGATTATTATTGATATAACCTTCCAATCAAGTTCTGTTGAATAATTATTTAGTAGCATTGCAATAAAGAAATTTGTGATTATTGAATTGGCAAATAGTAAAATAATATTGACTATCAAAAAAAATGCATGTAATGAAAATTCACGTGGTGGTATAGATACATATTTACCAATATATGAATGGTAATTTCTTATATCAATTAAACCAGAGTTAATTTTTTGTATAGGTACATTATTAATGAGATTGATTTTAGGAATTATCAAAGGAAATGAAATTTTTGGGTATTGTAAAATAGTAAAATTAATTCCTTCAAAAATTTCATATAATTTGTTTATGATATATTGACTATTTTCTTGAATTGGTGATATTTTAATTATTTTCATCTTCATATCATTATCTTTTATGATTAAATTATGAAACCAATAATCAGATCTATAAAAAATTTTGAGCAAATTTAGTCTTAAACCGAAATTTTCTTCAATTATAGAAGGTTGGAATATAATTGATACATTTGCAATATTAATTTCCTCAATAATATTTGGTAAAAACAACCTTTGATCTTTTATAATTAATATATTAAATTGATTTGAATTCTTTCTTATTACCGTCATTTTGTAAGGATGATGCATCCAAATAAGTAAAAATGAGGTTGTAATCAATAAGGAAAATATGTTGTATGAATTTATACCAGATAGAGAGGGATTTACGCCAATATTCATAATTACTTTAAAACTAAGCACTAAAAATAAATAAAAGTAGGTTTTCATAGAAAATTGTTTCATTAAATGTGATTTTATTATTGAAATAATAAATATTAAAGATAAGGATAAAAATATTGAATTCATTATTTTCAGTATATTTAATATATCAAGTTGTAAATAAATTGATAAAAAAGAAATTAGTATAGGTAATATAAAAATAAAAATATTTATATATTGTGATCGGTTAAATTCAATTTTTTCATAGTACATTATTTTTAATTTAAAATATTATTTTGATAACTGTTGTTATTTATCCTTGATATATATTATTAGAATCAGCTTCATCAATGAATAAATAATGTGACCAAATAATGAATTTTGCCATTACAATTGCCATATTTAAATACACCACCCATGTAGCTGAAGCTAAAGCCATTGCTGCAAAACCAACTAAAGATGTAGCAATTTTAGCATAATCCCAAAAACTTAGATTATCTTGTAAATAAGCAATAAATCCATAATCAAAGATATAAAAAAGCATATCAACTATTGTGGATGCAGCACCCCAAATATCATTTGCACCAGCTGCAATAGCTGCGATAATTATTAGGTTTGCAATTCTAGAGCCAACTCTTGCATAAAAATTTTTCAATAAAGTCTTTCCAATACTACCAGGAGTTATTCCAGCAGCTTGTAAAGCAATCAAAACATAATCTGCAAAAGCCCATGCTTTTTCTGCTGTGCCCCAATAAAGATTTAATGCTTTTTCAACATTAGATGAAATTTCAATTGATCTATCAGATATACTTGTAATAATTCTTTCAACTTTTTCTAAATTGAATGAACTTCCTTTTGAAATCTCTTTTATTGCAGATATAATTGAAGCACCAATTATCGCATCAACTGATCCATCAAAATATACACCTAGCTCTTCCTTGGGAACGAATTCTTTAATTTTTGCAGAATCACAGTTCAATAGATTTACTTTATTTATTGGGTTTAGTCCATCTACAATTGATCCAAATTTAGACCACGATAAATATGATTTATCGGTTTTTATTCCTTTCTCAGAACCATGACCTACCATAACGTAATCTACAACATTAAAAAAGGATGAGGTCCAATAATATTCCAACGAACCGTATGCTACCACAGTAGCCTCTGGATTTTCTAAAAGTAACTGATTCACAGCACCGTTAATTGCTGGATCATAATCACTAGTCATTTTCACAATAACCATATCTTTAGGAGATGTGGTTGATGCAGCTGAAGCCACTTGTGATATTACCATCAATGTCAAAATTGATAATAATAATATACTATTGAATTTTCTACTACGACTATTCAAGGAATTAACATCGGGTCAAATAAGTATATATATATAATCAATTTTTGAGATTATTTTGCAAAAAATTAAAGAAAAAGATTAATTAACCCGTATTTTTTTGGTATGATTAATAATATCGTATAATAATTATTAAATAAACACCTTCATCTACAAATATCATGAATAAAATAATCCTTAAACCATTAAAATGGAGACTTTTTTATGGTGTTATTGTTTCTTTAATTGGTCTATATTTCAATTATAATGTATTTACAAACAAAGAATTGACATCAGATATAGATTTTATTATTATAACCATTACTTTGATTAATCTAGGTATTAGCATTTTAGGTGTGTATTGGATAATAACATCCTATAGCAAAATAGAAATCACAAAAGATTATTTAAAATATTTTTCAATAAAGTATAGTACAGAGATTAAATGGAAAGAAATTAATGATATCCATATAAGATTTGAAGGTCGAAATAGTATACTTTCAGGATCTATAGATACTTCAATATTATTGATGATAGTACAAGGAATACTATCATTAGTATTTTTTGGATATAGAAAAACGGGTAAACTAATTATATCAATTTCAACAAAAATTGATGAAAAATTTAAAATTCATAATATTCCAACTGAAGAGATAAAGGAAATAATAAATAAAGTCTCCAATATAAGTAATAACTCTTTTGTATTTTCAGATTCTACAACTGAAAAGCAGATGGATGATTTCCAATTTTGGAACTGGACTTTTAAATTAGATTGAAAATGCAAATATTATATTAATTTTTAAAGCTGGGTAATCCCAATCTTTCTATGGTTTTTTCTGTTGGTTTACCATCTTTATCCCATCCTCGGGTATCATAATACTCCTTTAGCATCAGATCTAGTTTGTCCTGTGAGATCTTACTCATCACAGTTCCTTCTCCTCCAAATTCATGATATTCAAGTGGTTCTTCTTTGAACCTACCGGGTAGATCATCATCTACTGCTTTCAAGCCCTCTCTTACTGCAACCATTCGCCACATATTCCAGATACGATCACCTGTATCTATCATCTTATCAGTATCCATATCAATACCCATCGCAGCACTGGTAAGTTCCTGCAAGTATTTCAGATTATAATGTTGTCCTGTCTTGGCCACATCAAATGCACATATTATCAATGAATTGCTAAATGAGGTGGCACTCTCAAATTTACGCAGAACTGCTGCCTTTCCAACATGCTCTGTGGTCGCCATAGCTTCTGTTATTCCCAGATCAGGAGATGCATTCTCACGCATTACCATACTATCATGCAGACCCTCCATATGAGTTCCACCTCTGGGAGATACTGCATAGCTGAGACCTAATCCCACTTTTCCTCTGCCCTCATGCATGGCAAGTTCCATTCCCTTGGTATGCATTGCAAAATGTTGTCCATCAATTTTTTTAGACATCCTCCATACACCCTCGGCTAATTGATCACCATAACCCTCTCTTTTTGCTATCTTATCAATTGCATCCAATATCTGATCTGAATCTCCCCAATTGATATCTACGCCTAATTTATCAGATAGACCCAGTTCTTTTGCCTCCATTGCATAGGCAATAGATACCCCGCAGGATATTGTATCGATACCATAATCATTACACATCTGATTTGCCAATCCATTGAGCTTGACCTCACTATTATCAAGCAAGGATCCAAAAGACGCCAATGTCTCATACTCAAGACTAGATCCATCTCTTGTGAGTTTATGACCCTTGTACTCACCCTCAATTACTCTTTTACAGGCTACTGCACATGCATAGCAGTTGTCCCTGTCTACAAGCAATCCAGAACTCTCCATAAACTGACCTGAAATCAGATTATTTCCCTCAAATTTCCCATATTTGAAATTCTTGGTGGGTAGAATATTTGATTTGGACAGATACTCAACGCCTCCACTGGTGCCGTATACTCCAAATCCATCCTTCATATTCATATCCTCAATGATGTTCTTTCTCAATCCCGTTCTGAGTTCTCTGAACCTAGCCTCATCTGCAAGCTCTGATTTCTTATCACCCTTGGCAACTATTCCTTTCATCAGTTTAGATCCTAGAACCGCACCAACACCCCCTCGTGCAGCAGCTCTGTTCTTATCATTGATAACAGCTGCATATCTTACCATATTCTCACCTGCTTGTCCTATAAGTGCAGTTTTTGCCTTGTCACCATATTTGGCAATCATTGCATCATGCACCTCAAAAACTCCTTTACCCCAGTAATTTGTGGCGTCCTTCAATGTCACAGAACCATCGATCATCTCTAGATATACGGGTCTTGGACTGATACCTCTGAAAATTACACCGTCATAGCCAGTTTTCTTCAGTTCTGCTGGAAATAAACCACCACCATAGGCTTCTGCAACAAATTTTGATAATGGTGATTTTGTCATCACTACATATCTTCCAGAGCCGATCACAGAATGACCTGCAAGGGGCCCTACTAGGAATATAATTACATTCTCCTCTCCAAATGGATCTGCAGACCCATCAGCAGGTAATAAATCCCATAATAATCTTGCTCCAAGGCCTTTACCACCAATATAATTGTTATAATATTCTTCTGGTACTTTGTAATCAGTTAGATTACCACTACTGAGATCTACATTCAGTAATCTACCAAAATTTCCTTTAATCATATTATATTCCTTTTATTTATATAAAATAAATCCTTTCCATAGGGTAATTCAAAATATGAAATTAATTGTAAAATGATTGAAAGTACGTGAATATAAAATCATATCTTGTTTATAGAGTATCAAAATATAAAATAAATTGCCCGTTATCATTAATTCCTATGATGCAGAAAGTAATTCTAAATCATTTATTCTATTCAGAGTATTATCAACCAGATTAACTATTCTCTTGTCTTTGTTACCAATTATATCACTCAATATCTCAAAAGAGGTGCTTGACTTGATCAGTAATGCCTGTAGCTCTCTTTTTTGCTGATGATTTGCAATTACCAACTCACCTGATTGTTTCAATCTACTTGTATAGTCTTTCAATCGGTTATAATTTGAATTTGATATATTATCCAGTGTAATTAACTCCTTTAATAATTTCAGATTTGTAGATCGCGAATTATCACCAATACTTTGGTTCTCAATTATTTCATTGAACTCTTTGATTGTGACCTCCATTTGTTGTATGAAAATATTCAGCATGGAGCTAATCTCACGTGTATTATCTAATTCAGCCATAGTAACCCTACAATTAGGTTAATGTAAACATATTATTTAATCTAGTGTCTCCTAGATGATTAATTAAGTAATAAATATTAAAAAAAAGTAATTTTTAAATCTAATCTAATTTTATGAATATTTATGCAAAAAAATAATAGTTGGATACTATAATTCATATTCATTATTTTGAGTATTAAATTATGCTGGAATTAGGAATTGAAAGAGATGATATACTTGATATTATTGGAAATAACAAGGTATTCATCTCTGATAAAACACTAGATAATGTTAGACTGTGTAGAGAATATCTTGAAAGTAAAATATCATAGGGTAAGCCAATCTATGGAGTATCTACTGGCTTTGGTGTACTTGCAGATAAGTGGATATCACATGATGAACTAGGTAAGTTACAGATAAATCTGATAAGATCTCATGCAGCTGGACTAGGAGATGAGATTCCAGTAGATATTACACGTACCGCAATGAAGTTACTTGTTAATTCATTGGCCAAGGGATATTCAGGTATTAGAGTTGAAACAATTCAGTTACTTATAGATATGATAAACAGTGATATAATCCCTGTAACATATAAAATTGGTTCATTGGGTGCATCCGGAGATCTGGCAACTCTTGCACATCTAGCACTGGTACTTATAGGTGAAGGAGAGGTTTGGCATAACAATCAAAAAATTAATGGTATAGAAGCCTTGAACAGATACAACCTCAAACCAGTGGAATTACAGGCTAAAGAAGGATTGGCACTGATAAATGGCACTCATTTTATCACTGCATATGCACTGCATCTATATGATAAGGTAAACAAGATGATAGAGCACAATATTATCGGCACCTCACTCAGTCTAGAAGCTACTCGTGGTACTTCTGCTGCATACAGTGATAAGATAGCAGCTCTGAGAAAACATCCAGGACATAGCATAATTGCCTCCAAATTACGTGATACATTGGATGGAAGTGATATACTGAAATCACATATCAGTATGGAGAAAGATCATAAAGTACAGGACCCATATGTTTTCAGATGTGTACCACAAGTACTCGGAGCAGTTGAGGATGCACTTGAATATCTTAAAATAACTGTTATCAGAGAGATTAATTCAGTAACAGATAATCCATTGATTTTTGCAGATGCGGATATGATAATCTCAGGTGGTAATTTCCATGCAGAGCCTCTAGCATTGCCACTGGAGAATATTGGTATGGCTCTTGTAGAGATTGGTAATATAACTGAGAAAAGGATCAATCGCTTGGTACATCCACAAACACCAGAATTACCCGCATTTCTAGCTGTTAATTCGGGTGTTGAATCAGGTTATATGATTGCACATTATACAGTTGCAGCATTGCTAAACAGGGCCAGAGTACTGTCACATCCCGCAGTTACAGATAATATCAGTGTTTCAGGCTCTCAGGAGGACCATGTAAGTATGGCAATGGGTTCTGCACAGAAATCATTTGAGATTGCAGAGCTAGTAGAGCAGATTATTGCACTTGAAATATATCTTGCAGTTAGAGGATTAAATCTACAAAATAGACCTAAAAGCTCTGATACACTTGAGAATGTGATAAAAATCGTCAATAAAGTGATACCATTATCAGAGAAGAACATTACACCAGAGAGAAAATGATCGGAGCAATTGAATTGATCAAATCTGGTAGATTACTGTTCTCACATTAAATTACACATTATTTTATTACACATTATTTTATTATACATTATTTTATCTCACATTAAATTACACATAGTACAGATCCAACCGGCATTCTGAGCATTATAATGGAATACATCAAAAAATTTGGCATCCCTTAGCTGATTAACAAGATTATCCTGTTCCTCACTGGTAAGGAATGGTTGACTGATATATGCAAGGAAATCTTTGTCTTCCTTTGTTTTATATGCATCATAGGCCTGTTTCACTGCTTTTCCAGCACTACCAATTGCAGCGGGATAAATAATGGATTTACCAAGATTTATACCTGCAAATGCAATTTTCAACCATTTACTCCAATCTTTAGTCTCTGTGGTGAAATCTCTATCTTCTGGAAATATACAACGATCACCCTCTTTATCACATACAAAATGCAGTATTATTGTTTTGCGAATTCTACCCTCTGTGGATAGACTTCTTGGTGTAGGGATCTTCTTAGCTATCTCAGCAATAAATTCCTTCAGTTCTGAGATATTGTCATCCACATATTTCTCAAGATCCTCAACTGATTTAACAGCATTCCTTATCTTCTCATTCTGATCCTCAATTTTATTCGCAAGAGATCTGACATCTATACCACGGTAGAAGTTCATAATCATCTTTGCCTGATCTCTGATTATTTCCTGTGGATTATCCTCAAATCCTTCAATAATAGCAATGTATTTATCCAGCAATTTCTTATCCATCTCTCCAAGATTTCTTATCTCTGAGAGGATCATACCCTTTGATACATCATTTGCATCGTTTAACATAGTGAATAGATGTTCTAGTATCTCAGTCGCCTTATCAACTGATATTCTGCCAATAAGTCCGAGAATATTTGGTACCTGATAAATTAGATTCTGATTGTACTTAGTTGCAGATAATAGATCCTCAATCACAGGTACAATGTAGTTGGCATCATAGCTTGCTATCTCAGTATACAGTATTACAATAGAAGATGCAAGAGATGGATTATGCAATCCTTGTTTAAAAATATCAATATGAGGGGCAATCAATTCAGCCTTCTTCTTTGCAATTTCACCAAGAACCATCAGATAGATACTCTGATATGATAGATCAGTCTGGTATTTATTGATAAAATATTCCACTCTGCTCTCAAAAGATTGTGGATTGTAATTGTACAATGAATACAGTGAGGATGATAATGAATCAAAACCATTGTCAATGGCATCAAATATATTCTCCACATAATCCTTAAGCATAACTGGTTGTTGCATAGCAACTGTCACAATTGGTGTTGATGCACTGTATTTCAGTGATCCATCAACATTTATCAGCTCAAACAACAGATCTAACCAGCTTTCCAATAATGGTGGACTTAACTGGAATTTAGGCAGGACATGCTGAAACAGATGTATTGCAGCAGATCCAAGTACATGTTCATCTGATAAATCCTGGGTACTGAGATATTTAAGTGTGGATTTGATATTATCCATATATTGATCTACAAGTGCAGGTAATTCTTGAAATGCACGTGAGATGATACCTGCAACCTGAAACTTCATCAGTTCATCACCATCTTTATTGATGACTGTGAATAGATCAGGAATAAGTTTTTCTAGATCTGTGATCAGACATTCATTCAATTTGGCATATAATTCATTTCTCACTGATGATGTATCTGAATATAGATTTTCGAGTATACTGGAATCCATAAAGAAGTATTATTCATTCCCTGTTAAAATATCTTTTGGATTTCGTTAGTTTAATCATTTGATTATATATAGGTTCACAACATATTTGCTTTGCCTTAATCCATTATCATTGCTCGATTATCAATTTGATATTACGATATGTCATCTGTGGAATACAATTTTGCACATCGCAACCCTCACAGTTGAATGAAGCCACGTCAGCTCTCAATTGTTTATGGATCAGATCAAGCATTATATCCTCTGTGATTGTTTTTTCCATCTTACCACGTAAAAATATCATTATCTCACTGAACCTTGCAAAAAATTGTATCATCTCTGTTGCTTTCAGCGTAAGAAAAACTATCCAGTCTTTGAAGCTGTAATAATAGGCAATCTGATCGAAATAATCTTTCAATGCAATATAGCCTGTTGTATGAGTATCATCAGAAGACATGCTATCAATAATATTTTGTATTTTTATTTTCATCAATTTTTTATCCTTATCAGTCATCTCATCTGAGAAAATAAAATTACAGTTCAAACCCTTAGCAGTGACTTTTTTCAAAGATTTATTATAAACAATTATACCGGTAAGATACAGTTTCTTTGATGAAAAATCTACCACATACAGTATATTGATACATTATTTTTATTATTTGGGATTGCAATTCGATACTAAATATAAAATTCATAATTTCTTGAACAAAATAAATTGATAAAAGGGATTAGCTATACTTTTAAAACAAATTATCAAATAAGTAAATTTAAGTGAATTACAACGTAAATGAAATATATGATTTATTGGGTGATGATACAATTAAATTACTTGTAGATAGATTTTATGATAGAATTGATAAAGATGAATTATTGAGACCCATGTTTCCAAAAGAACTAAAATATGGCAGAAAATTCCAGTATTTATTTTTGAAACAGATCTTTGGTGGACCACGTGAATACAATGAACTTAGAGGACACCCGATGATGAGAAAAAGACATTTTCCTTTCAAAATAGGACTAGATGAGAGAAACAGATGGATGGACCTGATGACAGAGGCGATGGATGAGATTGGAATTGATGGAGATATCAGAAAGGTAATGGATATATATTTTAATACTATGGCTACTAAGATCATTAATAAAGAGAAAAAAAACCAAGTATCATTTCACATGAAATAGTAATTAGAATTATTTATTAAATCTTAATAATCTATTTTCTAATAAATAATAGATAATTAATATAACAATATTTTATATTGCAAATTAAGGTAAAATTAATGGTTTACATTGTAACAGGATATAATCTGACAATTGAAGATGTGGTAAAGGTAGCAAGACACAATGAGAAAGTTGAATTACATGAGGATGCAATTAAGAAAATCAATATATGTCGTGCAATGCTGGAAAGAAAAATCGAAGCCAATGAAATCATGTACGGTGTCAATACAGGTATTGGAGAATTCTCTGAAACAATTCTAACACCAGATCAGGTAAAAGATTTCCAGAAATATCTGATATACAATCATGCCGCAGGAATTGGTGATCCTGCCCCAATTGGATACGTCAGAGCAGCAATGCTTGGTAGAATAAATGTACATGCAAAGGGCCATTCTGGTTCAAGACTTGAGATAACACAAACATTGATTGATATGCTGAACAAGGGGGTAACCCCATTTGTATGCCAAAAAGGCTCAGTAGGTGCATCTGGTGATCTAGCACCGATGTCTCAGATTGCACTGCTAATGATGGGAGAAGGCAAGGCTTACTATGAGGGAGAACTGTATTCAGGTAAAGAGGCAATGGATATGGCTGGCATTCCAATCCCCGGATTACTTGCCAGAGATGGACTGGCCACAATCAATGGTTCCAATGTGTTGACCGCAATGTCTGCAATATGGTTATATGATGCAAATAGATGGTTAAAACAGGCTGAGATCGCAGCAGCTATGTCTCTAGAGGCATTAATGGCAAATATGGGGCCATACACAGATAAATTGCATGAAATCAGGGGATTCAAAGGTGCAATTAGATCTGCAAGAGCAATAAAAAAGATGGTTGCAGGTGGAGATCTAAATGAGAAGAGATTGAAAGTTAAAGTGCAAGATGCGTATTCCATGAGATCTACACCACAGATAATAGGTGCAGCACATGATGCACTTGTTTATGCCAGATCACAAGTTGAGATAGAGCTGAATGGAGTGGGAGATAACCCAATTTTCTTTCCAGAAGAGGATCTTGCATTATCAGGTGCAAACTTCCAGGGTAGCCCAGTTGCTCTACCCATGGATATGGCAGGTGCTGCAATCACAATGGTTTCTGTACTTAGTGAGCGAAGAATGAACAGATTGAATAATCCTGCACTTAGCAGCGGATTACCTCCATTCCTCACAAAAGGAGCCGGTATGTTCTCAGGTCTGATGCTGTCCCAATATACAGCAGATACACTGATTGTGGAACAGCGCATTCTATCTGCACCCGCATCTATCCAATCAATACCAGCAGCAGCAGATCAGGAAGATTTCGTATCTATGGGTATGAATACAGCAATCAAGAATTTCCAGATACTGAAAAATGCATATGGCGTACTTGGAATTGAATTTATGGCGGCTGCACAGGCATTAGATTTCAGGGAATTTGAATTTGGAAAAGGCACTATCAAAGCAAAAGAGATAATTAGAAAATACGTGGATTTCTTAGATATTGATAGGCCTCTATATCCCGATCATACTATGATGATGGAGCTTGTAGAATCTGGTGAGATACTTGACGAGGTGGAGAAAGAGATAGGACCTCTTGAATAAATTAAATATTATCATTGTTTAGTAAATTAATAATTTTTTTTCTAATATATTCGTATTTGAATGGTTTTCGTATGAATACTAGTAAATTATCCTCTATTTATGCTATTCTCTCGCTAAAATATCCACTTGACGAAGTAGAAAGCGAAATTGGTTCTTTAGAATAGAAAAGGATAATTTATTCTTTAACAATAATATAAATCGCATTTTCTTTTGCAGGTAATAACCACTTACTTACATATGGGTGTCGCTTAATAATTCGATTAATCCATCGTAAACTAGCCCATATAAATGATTCTTCTAGAGTTCTAAAATGAAACCATGAGCGTATTTTTTTCTCTTTTGCAGTAGGAAAATATTTCTTTATCTTATCTAAATTAATATTAAAAGTAACATGTTGTTGCCAATGATCCAATCCCTCAGGATCATATGTATTCTCATCTTGATCGATTATTGTTGTCAAAATAATGGAACCACCAGGTTTAGTTAGCTCCATCATTTTATCAAAGAAAACTTGCCAATTTTCTTCTTTTATGTGAGCAATTATCTCATGAGCCATAACTACATCATATAACTTGTCACTTGTGTATTCAAGAAAGTTTTCCTGAATTATGTGTAAACCATTTTTACGTGCTTCATTTGCCCTTTCTTCAAATACTTCGATACCAGTATATTTTGATGATCGAAATATCTCTACATATTTTGAATACATTTGCCCCTTTCCATCAGATGCACCAATATCAAGAATGCTTTCACTATTTTTTAAGAGATCATGGGGTATAGCATTGTATCTTACAATTGCATCAAATCTATGTGTATCATAGTTTGGTTTCATTATATTTAGACCATTTTACTATTTTTTAAGTATATACTTCTCTTCCAAAATACTATACTGTTTGCATAACAAAATCGGTCATACACTATGAGATCATAGCTTGCAAGAGTTAATTGATTATACCAAAGTAGTATCACCTTGTCTACCTGTAAAGGTAATTATACACATTAAATTATTTACTTATCACTTAAAAAATGTACTAAATATTCCAATTGTTGTAACTATCACAGATATTGAGTAATGCAATAATTTTTTTTCTAATATATTCATATTTGAATGGTTTTTGTATGAATACAAGTAAATTATCCTCTATTTGTGCTATTCTCTCACTAGAGTATCCACTTATCATTATAAAGGGTATTTTTTTATCAAATTCCCTTACTTTGTAGTATAACTCCTTACCGCCCATCTTTGGCATTGAGAGATCAGTTATTATAATATCAAAATTATTATCCTGCATGATTTCAAGTGCTTCAAGCCCATTGTTAGCAAGTGATACTTCAAAACCAATTTTATGCAATATTGATGAGAGTACCTCCTAACACCCTCTTCATCATCACAGATCAGTACATTACCATTGAGAGATATTTCATAATCGATTTCTTCCGAAATATTATTTAAAGTACTTTTATTTTTTGAGACAGGTAAGTATACACTGATTGCAGTACCTTTATTCAATTCAGAAATTACCTCAATGAAGCCATTATAATAGAATATTATTCCCTGAACCACGGATAATCCCAGACCTCTACCTGATTCCTTACTTGAATAGAATGGATCAAATATCCGGCTAATATTTTCATGTTCAATTCCAGTTCCTGTATCACGAACTAGTAACTTCACGTATTTTCCAAGTTGAATATCATTTTGATAGAAAATATGTGTATCTCTCATATATATTTCAAGAAATGCTTCATCTATATCTATTTCTTCAAGAGAGATATCAATTCTTCCATTTTTTACTATTGCATCTGATGAATTGATTACAAAATTCATAAGTATCTGGGTGAATTGTATTTTATCCATCTCTATACAAACTGCTAGATCCAAATCTATATGATAATTAATTTCGATTTCTTTAATTACTGAAAGTCTTATCATGGATTTTAAATCATTTATATGCTCTGAAACAAGAAATACCTCTGATTTTAATTCCAAATTTCCAGTGTATATAAGTAATTGTTTTATTAAATTGCTAGCTCTGCTTGTGGTGGCTGATAACATGGAAAGAATATCCTTATCATAAGTATTTTCCGAAAGATTGAGCAGATCCAAACCACCTTGAATGACTAGAAGAATATTATTGAAATCATGAGCAATTCCACTTGATAGCACACCGAGACTCTCTAATTTATGAGAGCTCAATAACCTTGCCTGCAGTTTATCCCTCTCTTTTTGCTGATTGATACGAGGAGTAATATCATTAATTATTGCGAGCAGATATCGTTCATCTCCAATATAAAAATCAAGGGGAAAGATTTCAGCAATAAATTCATCTCCATTCTTTTTTAATGCGATGAATTCATATTTTGGAGGAAGGGATTTTCCTTCCAATCTTTTTACATTAATATTTGCCAATCGTTCCCTGTCAATTGGAGCTATAAATTCATCCACATACATATTATACAGATCATCTTCTTGTTCATAACCATATATCTTGCTATATTTAATATTCCATTGAACTAGATATCTATTTTTCATCATTCCAATACCAACAGGGAGATACTCGAATAATTTTCTGAACCGGATTTCACTCTCATCTATTTCTTTTTGTTTCTTGTGAATTTCAGTCACATCAAGATAAAAACTTAGCAGATACCTGTAGTCTTGATTTTTTATCTTTACCCACTGCACAAAATGAAGGGGATTATCTCTAATGGATAATGATTCTATATGATCTGTAATCATATCTGGTAGATCAAGTATTGAGATCAAGTCCTCAACAAAACCTTTCAGATCTTTATCCACATTATGCATCATATTATTCATCAGATGATTTTTCATATCTATGCTATCATTGCCCTCATGGGAATGCACTATACCACGGTTAAATCGATTTATGAAGTCACCTCTTATCTGATTGACCAGATCAGGTCTCTCGATCAGGTAGCTGTAAAGATCTTCAACTCCATCATTTTGAAGAGAGATTAAAGCATTACGTACACTTTCAATATTCATCTCAATCAATCCAAAACCATCAATTCCATCTACCATTTCAAAAACTATATCATTTTTCTCTTTTGCAGATATAGGCATTTTAATTGTTATAATGGCATTATTTTCAATACTAAGTATTTCAACATTCAAATATTCATCATATACACAATTTATAAATCTTAATCTCTGACTTTCTAAATTGAAATCAATAGTACAGTCATCTGCTATTAAATCTGGAAAATACGTATCTAATGTTTGTACTTTAAACATTTGATCAAAATATGTATTTGTTTTGATGATTTTATTATCTTCCAGATAACAAATAGCTACCATACAATAATGATAATAGTTAAAACATGCTTATAATTTTTATTGCTGACAATCAACTTCAAAACAAATAATACATTATTGATTATCAACTTGATAAAAAAACTAACTAAAGATATTTCTCTTCTAGGTATTTTTTCAAATACTTGGTATCAAATTCTTTACCAGTGATATTTTTTATGAATTCCTGTGGGTCGTACAGATTTCCCTTGGAGTACACATTTTTTGTGAGATATTTATGTACAGTATCCATATTTCCATCTTTTAGATCATTCTTCCATTGAGGTACTGTATCTTGCAAATGATAATATACCTGAGAACCGAACAGATCACCCAGTGCATATCCCTGGAAATAACCAATATAAGGACCGGAATACCAGTGTAGATCCTGCAGACAGCCTTGATTATCATCTTTCACATCCACATCAAGATAATCATTGTATTTCTGACGCCATACTTCTGGAACCTCATTGTAGGCTAATTTCTCACTGAACAGATCTTTTTCAATCTCAAATCTAATTATAATATGCAATCCATAACTAATCTCATCAGCACCCATTCTAAGATACCCCGGATTGACATGTGTGAATGCATTGTAGAATTTATTTTTATCCACTTTCAGATCAATTATCTCCTTCAATTTTGGGTAATATCCATCCCAGAATGCCATATCTTTACCAATTTTATTCTCTGTGAATCTAGATGTCATCTCATTGATTGATGGGGCAGCACCTGAATTTATTGGAGTATACGTCCATTCTGGATTCTTATTCAATCCATGCAGTGCATGACCTAGCTCATGTTGTGTTGCTGATATCATACCATTCCAATCTTTATAATTGACTGTTATTCTTATATCACTTGGTCCCAATCTCATAGTCAGTGGATGTGTAACCTCACCAATTCTACCAACTGCATTTTCAGAATTGTAATCATAATTATAGAAATCTGCAACTGATTCTGAGATTTTAACCTTGGTTTCTCTGGAATAATCTTTATTGAAAAATGAAGGATCATCTTGACTACTCACTACTTTTTTTAACATTGGTACTAGATATGATTTTGTCTCAGAGAATACTTTATCCAGTTTATTTACATCAAATCCAGGATCTCTTTCTGAAACCAGTGCGGATAATGGATCTTTGAACCCTTTGATATCTGCCAGTAACTGTGCTCTTTCTATTGTTAATCTGAACAATTCTGTCATATCTTTCTCCACTATTCTGAAATCCTTCTTTGTCTTTGCTTCCTTCCAGGATTGCCCGGTTTTATTTGCCTGTATTGATAATTTTCGGACCAGTTCAGCAGATATACCTGTGGCAGTGAGTACAGAGCGATACAATAGTTCTACATTTCTTGTCTGCACATAATCCAAATTTGTAGAATCTTTCAAATCAAACACCAATTTTTTATATCTATCTTCATTCATTTTTTTATGTATCAGATTTGAGATCAGAGCCATCTGCTTACCTCTGTGATTAAGACCAGAAGGTGGCATAATTTTAGTCTCTAGATCCCATGATAGAACAGAGCGGGTAGACATTAGCAGATCTATTTCATAATAGATGCTCATTAATTCATTGTATTTCTCAATATCGTTCATTATACTCTCAACCATAATTCTTAATATAAGCTAATTGTACAGGGATATTTTTCTTTGTAAAAGAAGTTGTATTTTTATTCTGAACCAAAATTAATCAACTGGTTTTTTATAAGTTATAATCACTAGTGTGAAAGTTATACTTGCAATAATAAAAGCAGTGTAAAATGTCGCCTCAGTATGTATTTGATAGAGAAATTTGGTAACTGAGCTAGCAATTGCAGAGCCTATTATGACAAGTGTGGTTGCAGTACCGAAAATAACTGAGAATGCCTCTTTATTCACTATTCTACCCAATCTTGTTATCTCCATAGTGAAAAACATCGCATTTGAGAAACCCATGATGAAATAACCCGCAATGAAAAATGAAGTACTTATTCTACCAAAACCAACAATAAAAGTTGCAAAAACCAGACCAAACCATGCAATTACTCTGATATTCTCATCCCTAAATCTCATATAGAGCATACCTGTAATTGGTGCGATAATTATATTTGACAATGCACCCAGACCGACTATCAAGCCCAGAAGTACTACATCCATCTTTAGCACATTATATCCATAGATTGTATATATCACTGTGATTAGACCATAGACTATCCCAGATGAGAAAAAAAGTGAGATAGACTTAATTACCTCTTTATTTTTGAAATATTTAAGTGCTTCAGATTTCCCCCTGTGTACCCTTTCCATCGGTAATTCCATCTCGCGAGTACATATTTTTGAGAAAATAATTGGTACAATTTTTAATGAAATCAAAAAAATAAATGCATCAACTAGGATAAGAAAAACTGTGATTGTGATCATAAAGTCAGGATCAAATCTATCCAATGATAGTGATAGAAGCAAAGGACCCAGTAGACCACCAAATCCAACCATCGAGCTAAGCAATCCATTTTTGAAACCTTTCTCACGCTCAGATGCGGCAACTATTCCTCTACCAGACATAGCAAACAGGTTCAGTGTCATCCTTAGAATACTTATTGACAGAATATAGATAAAAAGACCTTCATATATAAAAAGAATGAACAATGCAAATAAATAGAGAATATAGCCAAGAAAAATAGCTTTCAATCTACCAATCCGATCTGATATTATACCTGCGGGTATTCTACTTATACCACCCATAAATAATGCAACAGTAGATATAATAGACCAATAATTAACAATTTCATTCTCTGATAATCCAGTCTTTAATTGCAAATATATTGGAAAATTTGCATAAAAACCTCTGAATACAAAAAATCCAAGTACATAGCTTATAAGAATAGGTGATAATTCTACAAAAGAGATCATAAAATTATTCTTTGGTTTATCAATTTGCAAGATAATTCTAATATTGATTTATGCTTATTAATTCTTTAGAATAGAGTAGATGATCATTTATGTACAATTAGAATAAATATATTATTTTTTCAGTGATCTTCTGAGCTGATAATTGAATAAAAGAAGATAGATTAACATTGAGTAGCTGAATCCAAGTAAAAAAATATATATTTGAAATCCTATATTATTATGAAATAATAATTCCTTATCTTCAAAAGATTCCAATACATTCTTTTTGAAAAAATAAAGAAAATTTGCCTGTAACAATAACTGTACTGGGATCAACAATACATTGAAATATATGAATGATTTGTTTCTGAATAATAATGAAAATGCAGAAAGTAACATTAGTATAGACAAGATATAGAAAGCCATCTCAAACCACTCCAGATGCATATTCAGTATATGGAGATAATTCCAGTTTGATAAAGCATATCCAAAAATAAAAAGATGAATTGCCAAAAGTATATCTAGAAAAATAGTCAGATAAAATACTTTGTATGTAACAATTTTATTACTGCTTGCAACTCTGGTCAATACCTGTATAAATTCAGAGATAACTTTTTCTTCTGTATTCTCTCTCAGCACCACACCACAATGGACACAAGTTAAATTGTCCTTATCATTTCTCTGATAACATGAGTGACAAAGATATGAATCCATCATATTACTTCAATTCTCTTGAAATATAAGCTCATCGAAAGATGAAAATTCATTCTTTTATTTTACCCTTTAAAATAATATTTTGATCTTCTGAACAGAATTACCATAGCAATTGAAAGCACAAACCAATTTGAAATTGGTGTGTTATTGGTACTCGAGTTTTCTTCAAAACTTGAGATCTCTGTATTTGGTACTGTAGGAACATAGCTCTGATTTAATGAGAAAGTGGATAGGTCTCCATCATGTAATTTAATAAATGAACGATGCATTCTGGATCCATTGATTGCATATGTGAACACATGGCTTCCATTCACTGAATAACTGGATAATAAACTAGTCACTACCTCAATATTACCATCATCAAATACAAAGTATATTGAGATCTGATCTGCTGATGAATCAATATCTTTGAAATTAACATTTGCAGTGTATTGATCATCCACAACAGTGAATGAGTAGTCAAGCACAACTGGGAAACTACCCAATTCATTCACAATTGCCCAGAATACATCTGTATTGTACCGTATATCGTATGATTTGCTGAAGCCATATCCGAAGAATCTCACCTTTGTATCAGTATGAGCTGTTGTAGACCATTTTACCTCCATCTGATTCACACGATTTATCCGTATCTGATTATTAGCATCCCTGGAATTTGTGTCAGAGGGAAGTGTATCATCAAGATTACTGTAATCAATGATACTTAACCCTCCTGTTTCATGATCTGCTGCTACCACCACAATTGTATTTCCATCTGCCTTGGCAATATCCAATACATGACGAACTGTTTTCTCAAATATAATTGTTTCCATCACATTGTACAGTGTTTTATTAGTATCTGTATTTGCAAGATGACCTGCATGATCTATTCGGCCACCCTCAATCATCAGAAAATAAGGTGATGTTTGTCTTTGCAAAATTTCTATGGCTGCATCTGCCATCTGAACAAGGCTTGGTGACTTTTCAGTATTTCTTTCCAACTCAAATGGAATATTGTATGTGGGAAAGATACCTAGTAATCTATCAGCTGTTGTTTGTTTACTCTGTAATTCTGCAACATCAATTGCAGTATCATATCCGTATTTATTACCAAGCTCTCTTACAGCATCAACACTACCAATATAGCTTATATCCTGGCCCCCACCAATTAATACATTTATATCTTGATTTAATTCCTGTGCAAGTATAGCATCTTTTTTATCCCTATCTGTCACATGAGATGTGAATACAGCAGGTGTGGCATGTGCAATCTCAGTAGAGGTCACTACCCCAGTTGCATAATCAAAATCATTCTTCAGAAATTCAAGCAGATTTTTGTAACTGTATTTTCCATTCTCATCCATTCCAACTCTTGAATTTTTAGTCAGTTGTCCAGTTGCAAGAGCAGTACCAGAAGCTGCTGAATCAGTTGTAGAGCCCTGAATATCATTTGTGAAATATGTATCCTGGAAATCAAATTCCATATCCATTATATTCCCCGTATCATTTCCATATTCAATTAAACTTGCCAATCTGATCTGTTCTGGGCCCATTCCATCTCCTATCATATAAATGATATTTGGCTTTGTAACTTCATCTGTCTGGATAGTCTGTGCATTCGGTAATAATGCAAGAATGAAGAAGAAGACAAATAAATTTCTTATTCTCATAATATGCAGATATAGGGAGTATATTAAATAGATTTCAAAGCACCTATTATTTCAAATTATTTTTTTATCGTAAAAAATACAAAAATCTATATCATATTTTCACTTACTCGTATTGGAGGGCTCAAAAATACAAAAATCTATATCATATTTTCACTTAAAAAAAGGAAGGTTCAAAAATATACGTACGGAAGTCTCAAAAATATAAAAATCTATACCATATTTTCACTTAAAAAAAGGAAGGCTCAAAAATATACGTACGGAAGTCTCAAAAATACAAAAATCTATACCATATTTTCACTTAAAAAAGGAAGGCTCAAAAATATACGTACGGAAGTCTCAAAAATATAAAAATCTATACCATATTTTCACTTAAAAAAGGAAGGCTCAAAAATACAAAAATCTATACCATATTTTCACTTAAAAAAAGGAAGGCTCAAAAATATACGTACGGAAGGCTCAAAAATACAAAAATCTATACCATATTTTCACTTAAAAAAAGGAAGGCTCAAAAATATACGTACGGAAGTCTCAAAAATACAAAAATCTATACCATATTTTCACTTAAAAAAAGGAGGACCCAAAAATATACGTACGGAGATCTCAAAAATAAATAGTTAATCCATTTTCTAAGGATAAACATAGACTGAGAGTATCCATAAATAACCCGTGGTTAGTATTAGCCTGACAAAAGTTGCCATGCCCTGTGTCTTGATGAACTCACCCCAGCCCATTTTTTTACCCGTACGTCTGTACAGGAGTGCAAGACCTACAACAGCAGAAGGAGCACCAATTGGGGTCAACCCTCCACCAAAATTGGCTGAGAAAATTGCAGACCATGCCAGTACCATAGGCGATAATGTGGAAGTCTGGCTTATTGAGTATAAAATCGGTCCAAAAGCAGCAGCAACCACTATATTATCTACAATCCCAGATATTATAGCTACAAACCAAAGTAATATCACAGAAGCCCAAAATGTATCATCAGGTAGTATTCCTGTTAACCAGATGGCAATACTTGACAGGATCTCAACTATCTGCAAAGTAGCAATCAATACAAATAAGCCCATAAAGAAGGCAATTAATTGCCAATCCAATTTACTGAATACCTCATCTATTTTTTTACCAGATATTAGTATCAAAGTAAATGCACCTGAAACTGCAATTATTGATAATGATAGGCCTAATTGTTCTGAAAATACAAATCCAAGTATGGTTATTGTTAAAACTGCAATTGATTTGTAGAAAAAGGCTTTATCCTTGACAGCAGACCATTCATTGAATTCATTCACTCTACGCTCCATCTCTTTTGGCTTCATCTTCATCTTGAATTCCTCGCGATAGATATACTCAAATACCATGAAATTAGCAACCATACAGATCAATGCAAATCCTGCTCCGATTTTGAAGAATTCTACGAAGCCAATATTAAATGTCTGTGCAATTATTATATTTGGTATTGATGAAATTAGCGTAATAATTCCTCCAACAGTTGTCATGGATAGTTCCACAATGATATATGGCTTTGGGTTGAGTTCCAATCTCTCTGCGGCAATCAATGTTAGAGAGCCGACTATCATCATCGCAGATATATTATTCACAAGTGCGGATAGAATTAGGGTTAAGCCACCAAAATATCTTAGTAATTTTTTAGGATCACCTTTTGATGCCTTCAGTATTTTTATCGATAGAAAGTGGAATACTCCTGATTCCTGAGATACATCCACAAGGATCAATGTGCCTATAATCAAGCCTATTATCTGTAAATCTCTGAAATGAAGTAGACTCTCCTCATCAATTACTCCACCATATTCCGGATCTTCTACTTTCAACAGTATCAGTATCAGACCAGCAGCCAATGAGCCAATTATTGCACTCATAGTCTTATCAATCTTTGTGAGAATAATACCAACATATGTAAGCACAAAAATAGCCAGTATAATCAGCACATTGAATGTTTCTATCGCTCTGACAATCAATAATATCAATGAAGTGATGATCATATACCCATCAAGTATATTTTTTTGTATCTTGCTAAGCTTAGATCTTACATTACCAAAATAAATGGCGATATAAATGGTAGTCACTACCAGTACCTGAAAAAAATTGTACTCGCTCATGTTAATCCCAAATCAAATACACAGGATAGCCTGCATTTAGTACTGTTAATGTGATCTGTTCTGCCACAGGATCTAAATACTGAGCTGATCTAGATACACTTCTTACCAGAACTAGTCCTGGATTCTCATTCTCAAGTGTAGTCTTGATGGTAGATGCCATGACGCCTGTACTTACCTCAAATGAGAATGATTTGTATGATATTTTGTCTGAAATCTCAATTGATGATAAGGTATCCTCCATTTTGTTCTTCAACCTTTCTCCAACACCTATAAGATCTAGATCCTCATCATCCTGCTCATCAGTCAGATCTGCACGTGCAACTGTTTCAATAATTTTATCCTCAACCACGCCAAATAATTTGATATCGTTTTTCTCATCTGCAATGGCTAATGATCTTCTAGTAAGAGCAACGATAGATTTTGGCTGTTGATCCACACTTACAAATGATAAAATTGTGTTGGATAACTCTTCTCGAGTATCAGATACAATTAGGAAATTTGCCTTTATCTCACTATTACTGAGTAATTTGGTGAGATAGAAACCAAAATAACTCTCTTCCTTTTCTTTTCTGAATAATGGAGCTCCTGTAACGAGTATATCGAACTGATTCTGTTCTAGGAATTTAGTTAATTTAGTACTTAACTTGGGTTCTTCATTTGAGGGACCTTCAAATACATCGAGTATCTGTTTTACTCTATCACCAATTATCATATCCACCTCTGCTGCAACTCCATTCTCACTGGCAAATGACTTGGCGTTTTCTTGTAATGCATTCATCTTCTCATTGGTGGTGATAGCTAGATTTTTGAATGGTTCTAGATAATCATCAGCCGCAATAATTTTTAGGGGCATCTGGAATTTTTTGGCAAATTCAGATGCAGAAACCAATGCATCTTTTCCCTGCTCAGTCCCATCATAAATAACACCAATTGTTGTTATTTCATCTACTTCATCTATAATTAAACTAGGCTTTGTTGATTTGATAAACATTGCTTCTGTTTCTATTATTCTTTTATCACTCATGCGTCTCTTAAATTTTTAATAATTAGATTGATTAATTTAAGTTATCTAATTCTGTGTGTTAAACTTATTCTTTTTCATGTTTCGGTGATCATATTAATTCCAGGTCTTCTGGGAATTGCTACATTAGCCTTGGCATGATCTGAACTATCTGCTTTCAAGATATCAACATTACATCCCATCTCTCGGATCAGATAATCAAGGGATTCATTCAATATATTCCATTCATATTCAAATTGCCATTCAAAATCAGGGGGACCACCTGCTTTCATCAGCTGAGTTGCATATTTAGGTACTTTTTTACCCAGTTTTCTCATACTAGTATTTTTCATCACTCTTCCAATCAAGTTGTTCAATCCATCTTTGAATGCTTCATTATATACCTCATATTTCCATTCTGGAGATACAAATATCTGAATATTCTTTGGAGAAACACCCTTTCTCTCAACCAGACTCTTGATATCTCTAAGATCATCCACAATTGATGATAATACCTTCTCTGATTTCTCTGATAATTCATCTATCTTTGAGGTATCTACTTCAGGATACAGCTCTTCTGAAATAAATGTATCATTACCCCAGGATTGCCAAATCTCCTCTGTTAAATGTGGTACAAATGGAGTGATTAATCGGATCATGGTTTTTACTGCATATTCATATCCGGGTCCTTTATTTCCCCTTCTACGCAGATACCATTTGATATCCTGCTGTATCTCATGATGAGATTTCTGGAATGCAGATCTGGTCTCCATATTATCCAGATGATCACGGCTCTGTTTAATATAACCCTGTATTCTTGAGATCAACCAGTTATCAATCATCTGAACATTATTATCATCAATCTTTTCCTCTGCTTGATGATATATATTCTGTAACCATTTTTTATATGATATACCCTCTTGTAATGCAAACTGAGCATCTTTATAACCCTCACCTGCAATTGCAAAACCCAATCTGGTGGCATCCACACCGAATGAATCGATCACATCCTCAATTGTTTTGAAATTACCCTTTGATTTTGCCATTTTCTCTGCTTTCTGAGTACCAGGCTTGACTATTGCCACATATCCATTCACTGCCAATCCCCTGGGCCAGTATTTCTTTGGAAAAATAGCAGTATGATGCATCAGCATGAATGTCAGATGATTATTCACCAAATCCTTACCTGATGTTCGCAGATCAAATCCATAGTAATAATCCACTTCTTCTCTAATTATTTTCAGTAATTTTTCGGGAATTGAGTATTCTTTGCTCAGGTTCTTACGATTTCCCTTACCCAATACAAGATAGCTGAATATATCATCTACTGCCCATTTTTTCATGAATTCTCCTGAATTCACATATTTAGATATGATGTAGTAAACCATGTATATAACAGAATCTGATAAGGTTTCTATTATCCAGTTTGTATCCCAGGGCATTGGAGTACCCAATCCGGATTTTCTTGCACATGCCTTGTTTTCCAACCAATCAACAGTATTGTGAAATGCAGCTTCTGCCTCCTTGGGAATAACTGTCATCTCTTCCAGTAATCTATGTACTTTATCTTTCCATTTTTTATCTCCA
>JAJRQD010000140.1 GCA_024280435.1 archaeon
CATAAATTCTGCGTGTAATATTATCCCTAGTAAAATCATTTATTTTTGACTAATTTATTATAATTCTACATATTTTCAAACATTTTTTTTCTCGATTAATATGTCTGATTTTGACCTATTTTATAGTGTCGAATTGATTTGATAAATCGAATAAATAAATTTTGAACCCTACTTAATTTTTAAATATTATCAGTAATTAAATTGTATACAGAGGACTTAAATTGGGCACAAAAATGATTGATATTTATGATAATGTGCGAAAGAAATACGGAAAAATAGGTGTATACCGCCTAGTAGTAAAATCAAGAATTTCAGAAAATATAGCCCTTGAGATGGATGATACTCCTGAGAATATAGCTAATTTGCAAAACATTGCAAAAGAATTGGGAATGACAATTAATACTGAGGTAGTTAAGAAACGAAGGCATATACTAAGTAGACTATTAAGGAGGAAAAAATAAATGGTAGAATTTGATATTGAGAAGAATATCGCCATTATTGGCAAACAGATGGTGGTATTTCATTGTAATCATTATAATCTAACACTACAAAGGACTATAATAGATGCAATTGGAGAAAAAGGGATTACAATTCAGATCAATGCAGCAATGCGTTCTACACAACAGATGTTATCAAATATTGATGGGGATATCAAACAATTTGCGATAGATAATTTTTCTAAACTAGGCTTTGGTGTTTTGGATTGTAGTTCTCTGAATGAGGATGGTGGTATTGTAAAAGTTCCCTTCTCACATTATGCAATAGCTTGGTTTGAGAAATTCGGTCCGTGTAAAGAAGCAGTATGTCATTTCAATGCAGGATATATTCTAGGTATAATCAATTCATTATATGGTAAAAATCTGAATCATACAAATATCAAAGAGACTGCCTGTAGAGCAATGGATCCTGAACGTATAGAATCCTGTGAGTTTGAGGTGAAATTATGATAGACTCTGATAGAATAACAAAAGAATTGAGTGAATACCCATTGATAGGTGATGAGAATGGATTGATTGCCACATTTGGTGTGTATCTGACAAGAATGTTTGCAGACTATTATTCTGAGATATCCTATGAATTTGAGAAAGAATTCTCAATTGGAATTCCAGAAGAAGTACAGGAAGCAGCAAGACTATTGCTGATAGAAGCGGGTCATGTATGTGGTTTCAATACATTTGGTGGTATAATGAAGAGTGATGAATGGAAAGCCATTGTATTACCAATGATAAACAAACATGAAGATTGGATAGTGGGAATGATAGCCTGTATCAATGCTCTTGGATGGGGTAGATATACAATCAACAATCTTATTCCTGATAAGGAACTAGTACTGGATATTGCAAATTCATATGAATCAACCTATCATCTGAAAACATATGGGAACACTGCAAAAACTGGAAAATGTTATCTTGCAGTTGGTGCATCAGTTGCATTGATGAATTTATTATACAATGGGGATATAACAGAGTATCCAGAATTAGACGAGGATTTTTACAATCATCTTTTCTTGAATTCAAGTAAATTCATAGGAGAAGAGGTGCTTTGTAGATCAAAGGGAGATAATATTTGTCAGATCAGAGTGAGTTTGAGTTAGTATGGAAATCTATTCGATCATAGTTATTGATGCCACAACAGGTGTACCTATATACACCTACAGAAATGAAAGTAAAATAAAATATGATGATGATAAGAATGTACTATTCTCAGGTGCTATGATGGCGATACAACATCTGATGAAGGAATTTGATGGTGGTAAATTACAGACGATAAAAACAGAGGAATATGATCTCTGTGGTGAATCTGGTGATAGATTTGCCATGTTCACAGTTGGAAAAATAGATAATCCACAGATAGTGTTTCACTTCATGAAGATGGTGATAGTATTTTTAGAATCTGAGAACCTACCAGAGATCATTGTTATGCTTGAGGAGAATCATGTGTTACTACTTGAGACTATGATCACCCAGTTTATAGACCTATGGCACGATCGTAATATCACCTCGAATACTCTGGTATTCAGCAAAAGATTGGGCTTTCAAGTTGTCAATGAGATAACAGATATCAAGCTAAATAATTTCCTGATTGGATATCTATCATCACTTCCAAAATCATTTATGGAGAAGGACCATAGTTTTATTCTTAAATACAATAAAAATCATCATCTATTTGGAGTACTTTATAATTTAAATGGTAAATCCATGGTACAGGTAATTTCAATACTGAATTCCAGTGTTTCCATCATCAGCTCAAATACTCATATCTATGTGAGAAAATCTATTGAATTTCTTGAGAATAATGAGGCATTAATTGATATGATCAATGATGGAGAGGAATATCTTAACCAATTCAACAAAAATAATATGGAGTTCTGTAACAAATTGATACAGACACTATCAAATTACTCAATTGATATGGATTTTCTCGGTATGGAGAATATTCTATTTGCCTTTGATAAATACATTCCAAGAATACTTGGATCTTTATTATCTGGAATTCCACTGACAGTGGTAGCTAGTGATGTGGATTATGCCAAGCCAATAATTGATATGTTAGTCTACACAACAGGTATAACCGAGGTTGATCTGTCAGAGGGTGAATTTATACATGCTAGGCTAAGCTGGTGCACAAATAAGCAGAAATATATTACCGAGAAGGCTGGGTATATGATACTTGATCTAAACCTGACAAAAGTATTTGGACGGAAGGAAAATAATTTTTTCAAGAATATATGGAAATCAATTCTAAAGACACAGAAAGATTATACACTTATACTGTATGAACTCAGAACACATTGTACTGAACTCTGGAATGAATGTGAATATCTACTGGAGAAAGGTATTTCAGGTGATCTTGATAAGTTAATTGACGAGCGAGGAGTGTTCAAGGAGAGAAAAGATATGCTCAGAGATATGATATACTGGTTGAACCCACATTTATCTAAAAATGGAATTATCAAACAACATGTGATTAAGAATAAAATACTCTGGTGATTGTTTGCCCGAATTCAAAAGTATCAGATTATCCAACTGTATGGGATTTGAGAGAAGAATATATACATTCAACAAGAAAATAATAGAGGATGCATCTGATGAGGAGATTAATTATGACAGAATAAGAGCATTTTTTGGCAATTATGGAATTATCAAAGAATTCAATTTTAGTAGAAAATTGATAAAATTAAGTTCCTCTGAATTGGAATTATCTTTTATAATGGGGCAGAATAGAATAACTGTAACTTTTAGGAAAAAAATCAGGAAGGACTTTGAAAAGAATTTGAAGATTGTTTAATTATCCATACTTTTACAATATTTTTATTAAAATGTACAGAATAAATATTGTATCTCAAAAATATTTGTTCATTTTTATTTCTATCTAAAATTCAATAAACTCATATTAGAGATTTATTCTCTGATTTCTGCTGATCTTTGATGACCATGTAAACCTTCCTTACCTGCCAACAATGAAGAAACAGAAATTAATTCTGATAAATTCTGCACTGATAATTCTTGATATGTTTGTATTTTAAGAAAATTCAGTATAGATAAACCACTGGTGTACCTAGAAGCACCAGATGTAGGGAGTGTATGATTTGGCCCTGAACAGTAATCTCCAAAGACCTCTGCTGAGGATTGGCCAATAAAAAGAGAACCATAGTTAGTTAATGATTTTTCTAACAATTTATTTTCAGTATGCATAATTTCTAAATGTTCAGGAGCAATTCTGTTGCTTATTTCTATCATTTCATCTAATGTTTCACATAAGATAATTAATCCTTTTTTGATTGAATGTTTTGCAATTTTTTGTGTAGCAATCTTCTCAATTTGTATAGACAATTGGATCTTCACTTTACTAATCAAACCAACTGAATTGGTCACTAAATAACATCGGGAATCTTTATCATGTTCTGCTTGAGCTAGAAGGTCTGCGACAATTATTTCACTATTAGCACTATCATCTGCGATTATTAATATTTCAGACGGTCCTGCAAGAAAATCTATACCGACTTTTCCATATACCTCTTTTTTAGCTGCTGTAACATATTTATTACCTGGTCCAACAATCATATCAACATTTGGTATAGTTTCAGTACCATACGCCATAGCTGCGATTGCATGCACACCACCTATTCTAAACAATTTATCTGCACCTGCAATTGAAGAAGCAACAATGATATCATCATTTATATTTGGAGAAAAAACTAATATCTCTTTAACTCCTGCTATTTTTGCAGGAATTACAGTCATTAATACAGTGGATACAAGTGGATAATTTCCTCCTGGAATATAACATCCAACTTTATTAACAGGTATCATTTTATGTCCAAATCGTCCAAATTTATTGATAATCTCAAGATCTTGGAATTTTTTTTTCTGTTCATTTGCAAAATTGGTAATATTTTTGGCTGCAAATTTCAATGATTTCAAAAAGTTTGGATCTACTCTCTGTAATGCTCTATATTTCTCACTTTCTGAGATTTCAAACTCAACTTTTTTCAATCCGTCATAATATTCTGCAAAGTATCTAACTGCTATATCACCTTCTTTCTTCACTCTTTCAATAATTGGTATTACATCTGGGAAAGATATTTTCCTTTCATTCAAATGATAACCAATTCTATCTTTACTGATTATTCTCATTTTTTGCGTCTCCAAAGCTCATTCGTTACGTCATCAAGAGTGATGTCATTTTTTACCATCAAGGTCAACAAGAAAAATTGAAGATCTGCTAATTCCCAAACCAAATTATTTTTGTCAGTATAATTTACAACTTCCACTGCTTCTTCCAATATTTTTGATTTGATCATATTTTCATTTTTTAGTAGTTTTGATGTGTAAGTTTCTAGTTCAGTTTCTTTTCTCTCATTAATAATTTTATAAAGGTCCCCAATTTCAAATTTTCTTTCACCAAAACAAGTATCCCGCCCAGTATGACAGGTATTACCTTTTTGATCGACTGTGAATACAATTGTATCCCCATCGCAATCAACACGGATTTTTTTAAGTTTCTGTATATTTCCTGAAGTTAGACCTTTAGTCCAGAGAGTTGATCGTGATCTACTATAATAAGTTGCCAACCTTTTTTCGATACTGTTTCTAATTGAATCCCTAGATGAATACGCCAGCATCAGTAAATTCCCCAATTCATTCTGAACCACTGTTGGTATTAATCCATTATTTTTTCTAAAATCTAGTGATTCTGTTAGACAATCTACTAGATCTAATGATTCAGTATATATTGCCATACCAATTTGAGAATTGATATCTAAATCTCTAAGACTTTTTACATCATCCATAGTAGAAATACCTCCCGCATAAGTGAATCTATTATCTGTACTCATTCTTATTTTCCGGATTAAATCTAAATTAATTCCTTGCATTAATCCTTCCTTATCTACATCTGTATAAAGAAATTCACCACAAAATTGTTCTAACTCAATTATTCTTTCAATTGTATTAATTCCTGTGTCCCTTTTCCAACCCTTATCAACAACTTTTCCTTTACTACTGTCTATTGCTGCGATTAAACGGTTCGGGTTGAATTTTGACATAAATTTAGGATTTGCCTTGGTACCTAATATTATCTTTTTTGCTCCCATTTGTAAAATTCTATTGGCTTTGTTTTCAGATCTAATTCCACCCCCAACCCTTATATCTGCGATTTTACTTATTTTTTTTATAAGTAATTCATTACTACCTCTTTCAAAGGCAGCATCAAGATCAATTACTGCAACTTCTCCAAATATATTGAAATATTTAGCTAAATATTCAATATCTGTTCTTTCAAGTATTTTCTTTTTGCCTTGAATAAGTTGGACAGCTTTACCACTCATTAAATCAATACTTGGAATAATCATAGTCTGACCTCCAATCCTGCATTTCTCATCTCTATTTTCAAATTATCTATACTAATTTCTTGATTGTGGAATATAGAAGCAGCAAGTGCTGCATCAACATTGGTATATTGAAATAATTGTATAAAATCTTCAATTGCTCCAGCTCCTCCTGATGCAATAATTGGAATATTCACATGCTGTGTAGCTAAATCAAGCATAATTATATCAAATCCCTGTTTCAAACCATCTGTATCTATTGAGGTAAGTAAAATCTCTCCTGCACCAAGTGTTTCAACCAATTTGATCCAACTAATCAATTCAATTCCTGTGTCGATAGATCCACTATTAGAAAAAACAGTATATTTATTATCTACTAATTTGACATCAATTGCAACCACAATACATTGAGAGCCAAATATATTTGATGCTTCATAAATTAGATGTGGTTTTTTTATCGCTCCACTATTAATCGCTACTTTATCTGCACCTGCAAGTAATACATTTCTGATATCGTCTATTGAAGATATACCACCACCAATAGTGATAGGAATAAATATACTCTTTGATAACTTCGTGACTAGGTCAAGAATAGTTTTTCGTTTCTCATTAGTTGCTGTAATATCTAAAAATACTAGTTCATCTGCAATATTATTATATTTCCTTGCTAGCTCAATAGGATCACCCTTATCAACCAAATTCCTGAAATTTACACCTTTAACTACTCTTCCATCCTTGACATCAAGACATGTGATTATTCTTTTTGTTAGCAATTTACCCACCTCCTAAGTAAGTCTAATCCAACCCTACCTGATCGTTCAGGATGAAATTGTGTTGCAAAAATATTTTTAATTTGTATAGCAGAAACAAATGAACCGTAATAATCAGTTGTTGCGGCAATATATGAATTATCAGCTATTTTTGGGATGTATGAATTAACGAAGTAATAATAATCACTTTTAATTAGATCAATTTTAATGGAATTTACCATATTCCAACCTATCTGTGGTATTTTTCCACTACTAAATCTAACTACTTTACCCTCAAGTAGACCTAACCCTCTAACTCCAGGACTTTCCTCACTTTTCTCAAATAATGCTTGATACCCAAGGCAAATACCAAGAAATGGAATATTAGATTGAATAGTTTCTATAATTTTATCCCGCATATTATTTTCATCCAAAAATTGCATTAATGAACCAAATGCACCTACTCCAGGCAACACTAATTTGTCCAGTTCATTCATCTGATCTGGATTTTTAATTAACCTAACATCTTCTCCTATTTTTTCAAATGCATTCACTACGTTACGAAGATTACCCATGTTATAATCAATAATTCCTATCATAAATCTATTAACCCCTTAGTAGAAGGTATTCTATCTATTTGTTTAATATTAAGCATGCATGCCTGCCGTATTGCTTTTGCAAAAGATTTGAATATCGCCTCAAGTTTGTGATGATCATTATTGCCAGAAAGCACCTTAATCGCTATATTAATACCTGCACCTCGACTGAATGCTTCAAAGAAATGTGAGGTCAGATCTGTATCAAATTTACCGACGTATTGTCTACGGAATTCCGCATTGAATTGAATGTATGCTCTTCCTGATAAATCTACACTACTTAATACCAATGAATCATCCATTGGAAAAATGAAAAAACCTGCTCTCTCAATTCCAACTCTATTTCCTATGGCTTGATTTATTGTCTTTCCAAGTACATAGCCAAGGTCTTCGATTAAATGATGTTGATCAATATCAATATCTCCCTCAGCAGAAATTGTAAGATCAATATTACTGTATTTACTAAATACCTCAAGCATATGTGTGAAGAAAGAGACAGGTGTTTTTATGTTATAATTACCCATGCCATCAATATTTAGGGAAATCATGATTTTGGTTTCACTGGTCTCTCTATTAATTTTTGCAGTTCTCATAAAATCTCCTCCAATTCTTCCAAATATTGAATACTGTAATAGCAATCAATATTATCTTTTCCTCGGTACACAAAAGCTACATTTGCTCTTTTTGCTGCTATCATATCATTTACAGTATCACCAATATAATATATTTTTTGAGCTCTCAATTTATTTTTAATTATTTCAATTCCCATAGGATCTGGTTTTTGTTTATCGTCAGGTAAATCATCCATTGATACACATAAATCAAATAAATCAATTATATCATATTTTACAAGACTAAAATTCATCTCAACTCTTGGTCTACCAGTAAAAATTGCCAATCTATATTTCTTTGAAAGAGATCTTAAATAATTTCTTATATTTCCAAGATAGCATTTAACTTTAACGTCTAATTTGTCGTTTAAACAGCTGATACTACATTTTTTAATTGTAGCAACTAATTTTTCTTTTTCAATAAAACTGCGATATTTTGAATTTCAGGGCTCA
>JAJRQD010000141.1 GCA_024280435.1 archaeon
AAAATGAGATTGCAGGCTTTGTGAAGTATATTGATCCTGAGACTGGTATTTTAAGTATCAGAACCAAGGATAATGAATTAATTGAGTGTTCAATCACTGAAATCAAGCATATCAGTGTGGCTGAACGAGATAAATGGTATGAGGAATTGATATTATAATCACAATGATAATGAGATAAATGGTATGAATTGAAAATGGTATGAATTGAAAATCACAAGAATAATGAGATAAATGGTATGAATTGATAATCACAAGAATAATTAAGCAATTCTATAATATTTATTATTGAATTTAACTGGTGTAACTTAAGATTGTAAATATAATATGTATTATCCTGATACTGTGAAGCCATCATATGCAAGAGAAGGTATTTTTCCAACAAATGTTAAGTCCTTCTCGTTGCCAATATTTACCAACTGATTAAATGATTTATACAGATTTCCCGCAATAGTGATTGAATCTATGGCACCTGCCAGCTCTCCATTCTCAATTCTGTATGCAGAGGGAGATACTATTGAGAAATCTCCTGAGATAAGATTTGAATGACTTATACCCATCAAAAAGCCTGTAATATACACTCCATCTCCTGCCTCCTCTAATAACTTATCAATAGATTTAGAACCTGGATCCAGTGTAATTGTACTTGTAGAAATTCCTGGTGCTGCTTCAAATGATTGCGATGCATTTCTACTGGCATTACCCGTATTCTCAGAACCATGTGCATCTGCATTATATTTATCAAATATAAATGATTTCAATACACCATCATCAATGATCTTTATAGGTTCTCTTGGAAATCCCTCCGCATCTATTGCCTGCATCCCAGGATCTTCAGGTATCTGAGGATTATCATAGATATTTAATCCTTTTATACCTATATTATCACCCATACGATCTGCCCATATGGATCTACCCTCGAGCACACTTTTGCCATTTATAGAATTACCAAGGCCTGTTTGAATAAACTGACCAGCAGTCAATTGATCAAAAACTACTGTCATCTCACTAGTTTTTCCCAATGGCTTGGATTCTAGAAGATCAATAGCTTTCTTGGCACCAGAAGTACCTATTCCATCAAAACTTGGTACCTCTCTACTCATTATGTAATCGAATGCATTCTTAGTCTTGTCTCCTGCCTTGGCTGTGATATAAGATGTACCAACTGCATAAGTATATCTTGATGCTTTTGATAAACCCTCTGTATTGCCAATTGCAAAACCACCATAGCTGATTGTAGTGCTACCAGAGACTGATATAATGCGTTTGTCAAATTCCTTTGCCTCATGAAATACTTTATTTGCACCATCAACTGCCTCCTCACTACTATACTCCAGGATCTTATCATCAAGAATTCCATCCTTACCAGACCTTTTATCAGAAACAAATCCAGTCCATCTATCATCCGCCTCTGTCAGTGATTTGGATAGATTCACTGCCGCATCAATTGCAAAATTAACACTCTCATCAGATATTCCAGAGGCAGATGCGAATCCAACCTTTTTATCCTTGACTGAACGCACACCAACTCCTACCTGACCACCTGCCTTCGCATCAACCATTCCCGCATTGATTGATATATCAAGCGACTTGGTATTGATTATGTATATCTCATGGCTGAAATCATTGTATGTATTACTTGCATATTTAATTCCTGTATCCACAATTGCCTGAAGATCTGATTTTAATGTATCAAAAAACTCTTTCTCATTCATTGCATTTCGCCTCCAAAGCGTATCTTATTGAAAAGTATCTTAGGCCCACCATATCCTACTGGGAGCGGAAACTGACCATTCTTTCCACAACCTCCAAAGTAGCCTGACTTTAACTCAAAATCCCTAGTGGCCCCTCCGATCTCTTTCAGTAAATGCAGTATATTGCCTGTTAATGTGACATCTTTAATTGGATATTTTTTCTCTCCATTCTCTATCCAGTAGCCACGAATAGCTTTGAATAGAAAGGTTCCATCACCTGTTACCTGGCCTCCAGATGTACCGATTGCATATATTCCAGTGCCCATCTGCTCAATTGCCTCTTCTTCTGTTAGATCACCTGGGGATACATATGTATTTCTCATACGTGGGATGGGATTAAAAGTATAATTGATAGCTCTTGCATTTCCTGTAACAACGCCATCTGTAAGTGGTGCAGTGGCTCTTGAGTTCAGAAATCCTTTCAGTACACCTTCTTCAAGTAGTGTAACCTTATTTGTAGGGCTACCCTCATCATCAAATGGTAAATGAAATGGAGTTACTTTGGCATCTGTATCCATTACTCCCTCATCAATCATGGTAACATGTTCAGATCCAAGTTGCTCACCAATTCTATCGTGTAATGGAGATGATTTCTGGCCAATAAAATCTCCCTCTGTTAAATGTCCAAAGCTTTCGTGGGCGAGTACACCTGATAGGTTATTCTCAGTTAGTGCTGCAAATTCACCAGCTGGTGCTGCTTTTGCATCTATCAGTTCTTTAGCCCATAGTGCTGCATTTTTTGCAAAATCTTCGGGTGTATTATCTTTGGTTTTGTAAAATTCCATACCAATTGATCCTCCATTGCCACTTGATGCTCTGACTAGATCACCAGATGGCGTTTTGGATGAGACCATAGTTCTGATATCTACTACATTTGGCTTCCAAGATATTGATGTGCCCTCAGAATTGGTGAATAATTTAGTACCTGATAATTCTCCATAAAGCAGCATAAGACTTGATATTTTCTCACCATGTTCTTTGGCTACTGTTTCCATTCGATTGAGAATGTCTAATCTATCAGAGGTATCAAGTTCCCATGGTTTTTCTTTGAAATTTACATTCAGATCGACTGATTTTGTTGGTGTTGCAGGTTCATACTCTGATTTTATAACGACTGCTGGTGCAGAGGCTTTGGCAATACCAAGTGCCTTTATGACTGCGTTTTCAAGAGCTGCATCAGATATATCAGCGGTGAATGCGTATCCAGATGCGCCTTTGTAGAATACATTGAATCCAACTCCAGCTCGTTTCATTGCTTTGAGATTTGATATCCTACCATTGTCTTTGACAATTGTACGGATCAAGAGATTATCATATCGTGCATCTACGAATTTAGCCCCATTGTTCTCTGCAATTTTAATTGCCTTGTTTAATTTATCTAGCATTATTAATTTCCTTCAAAAATTTAGTAATCTATTTTTTGTGTGTAAGTATTTAAAAATAATTGATTCGGGCTTATAATTTTTCAATTTCTAAAGTTATTTTTACATAAAGCTGTTCATAAAGTACTAATTTTAGACTATTCATATTGTTTATTAAGGTTTGAATATATAGTATTATTTGATGAATATTCTGTATCAGTATTTTGTGTTGATCTATCTATCAATTATTATTTTTAAACGTCCTTGGTACAGTAAGCTTCACTATATCTCGAATATTTATTCCATTTTAGTACGTACTGTATTATTTTTGAGTATATATATTCTTCCAATACTTATTATTTTAGGGAATACAACTTTATACATGTATAATTTTGGTGTTTCTGATACTGTGAGATTGATCTCTATCATAGGTCTTATACTGACATTGTTATCTAGAAATTGGATCATTAAGTCACTCGATCAGATGTATTATGATGGATCAAAACCCAGTAGGGGTCCTTATAAGATAATTCGACATCCAATATACACTACCTGGTTACAACACAGCATATTCATGCTATTTCTGATCTCTAATTATCTGATGGTAATACCTCTTGCTTTGACATTAATTGCTATTTTGGTGAGAATACCAATTGAGGATAGAGTCATGATGAATAAACTGGGGCATGTTTATGAGGAATATATGGAAGAGACTAAAAAATTACTTCCATGGTTTTATTGAGTGTTGTACTGAAAATAATGCTTCTAATACTGGTGAATTAATAATATAGATAAATTGAGTAAATATTGAATTAGAGTACATTTTAGAGTTTGGTATTATTTTTTATCTCGCAATTCATCGACTTTCAGATATTTAGCCAATTTTGTCAGACCCTTAATCGTCTTCATGTCATATCTGTTCAATATCGATATGAAATTGTGGAAGGATATAAAATTAATATCTAGACCCTCAGTGTACTGTTGGTTCCTGTTAACCCATCTTCTGAATAGATCCTGATCAAAATTATTTATTCCCTCTGCTTCTGACATAGTTTTCTCAATATCTTCGATTGAGAGATCTGGGTTCATACGTTTGATCAGTTCTTTTATCTCTGGTTGTCTGAGAGGAGAATGTTCCTGTACTTTTTCTCTAATATCCTCTTCTTGGTTTTTAGGATAGAATACCTTGGCAGTTCGACTATAATATGTGGTGAATCGTTTGCCAGTTGGAATCTGATCAACCATCTCAATAATTCCCTCATCTTCTAGTTGCTGAATATGGAAATAAAGGTTAGATTTCTTCACCTCCAATTCAAATTTGGATTTTAACTGATCCATTATCTCTCTTGCAGATAATACATGCCGTTTTGCATTTTCATTTGTTGATGGATTTATATCTGATATACCAGTGGATAGAATTGCAATAATTTTATGTCTGATTGGTTGAGATAATTTTTTGAATTTTGTAGGATCTAGTTCTCTATATATTGGTAAATTCTGCCAATGTGAATAGAATGTGGTCATTATTTCCTCTTTGCTTGCTTTTTTCTCAATTGACATCTCAGTTACTCTCTGACTATATTACAATACTATTTCATAAAAGTTTATTTAAAAAAGTATCTTATTAGGATATAGCTTTTCGCAATTCGTATTTTATAAATATATCTATGAATGGAATATTCTTATTTTTTAAAAATGCATTGTATTATTATTTCATCATTCTAAAAACAATTTGATAAATTATATTAAAAAGTATAAGAAAATAGATAACATGAAATACTGAATATTTAATTTTCATATATTTTTTTGACCATTATTATATGGTCATTAACTAATCTCAGTATAATTCCATTTTTTATAAGCTTTTTATTTGAACCAAAGAGCTATTGAGCATAATTAATCCAAAAATCAAAATTTATGACTATATTCAATCCAAAGAGCGATCTGATCCAAATTTCTATTAGAATACTCTTAAAATCAATATGCATATAATTAATCAAAGACTATAGTTGAATTGTTATAAAATAGTTTTTTACTAATTAAACATTTTATTGACATCTACAAGAGAATTAATTGCAAAATCAATCTCTTCAATTGTATTGTATATGTAAAATGACATCCTTGAGGTGGCTGGTAATTTCATAATTTGGGTAACTAGTGGTTGAGCACAGTGGTGTCCAGCTCTAATTGCAATACCTCTCTCATCCATCAATGCTGCCACATCATGTGGGTGGACAAACATACCATTATCTCCTCCTATTATATTGAATGAGATCACACCTCCTCTACTATTCGCATCAGGTCCATAGACAGTGATGAAATCCAATTCTTCAAGTCTCTTCATCGCATGCTTGGTCAGATAATGCTCAATCTGGCTAACCCTATCCATACCTATATTCTCCAGATAATCCACTGCTGCACCAAGGCCCAGACCTCCAGCAACATTAGGTGTACCTGCCTCGAATTTCCATGGTAAAACATTCCAAGTTGCCTCCTCATATGATACATACTCAATCATATCTCCACCGAATAGAAATGGGTGTAGTTTCTCAAGAAGCTCCTCTTTACCATATAAACCTCCAGTTCCCATTGGAGCAAGCATTTTATGACCTGAGAATGACATGAAGTCAACATCAAGATCTTTCACATCAACTTTCATATGAGGGACTGATTGGGCTGCATCTAGATGAACCATCGCTCCATATTCATGACCTAGTTTTGTTAGCTCTTTTGCAGGTGTTATTGAACCAATCACATTCGACATATGTGGGAATGATATGAATTTTGTATTATCATTCACAATATTCTCGGCTGATTGCATATCTAGATTGTAGTTATCATCATTCTCAATAAATTTAATTACCGCACCTGTTTTCTTGGCTACCTGCTGAAATGGTATTAGATTAGCGTGGTGTTCATACCTCGTCAATACAATCTCATCTCCCTTTGATAATATATCCTCAAGACCATTTGCCACTATATTAATCGATTCAGTGGTATTTTTGGTAAATATCATCTCTTCAAATTTAGAGTTGACAAAATCAGATACTTTTTTGTGTGATTGTTCATAGAGTTCAGATGCTTCCTCTGATAATGCGTGTATTCCTCTATGTACATTGGCATTGATTTCAAGATAATAATTTGAGATGGTATCAATCACTTGTTTTGGTTTCTGTGTAGTTGCTGCATTATCTAGATATACAAGATCCTTATTTCCTCTCACTTTTCTGTTCAGTATGGGAAAATCCTCTCTAATTTTACTTATCTGTTCATCAATCGTTAACATTTGAATTTACCTTAATACAAATATAAATTCTATCCTTTTAAAGTAAAAGATTATTTCTCTTGACAAAAATTCACTACTTATGATAAAATATATTTTCTACTAACAACAATCAAGCACAGTAATTATTATCATAACTACTAAGAACATGATAAAAGCCAATCTCTTCAAAAGTGTAATTCTTTATAAAAATCAATTCTGGATAAAAATAATGTAAATATAATAATGAAAGTTGTCAACATCATTCTGATTAAATACTCCCTGAACATTGATTTTTCAAACATTGTAATTAAGATTAAACTATTTTTCACTAATATTTCAATAGGCATTAAATTCCACTAATTTGTAAGTAAATTTATTGTAATATTCTGAATGATTATTGATCTTCATAGTAATATGCCCACCCTAATTTCATCAACTCTTCATCAGTCATTGGTTCGCAAGCATCACAACTATCTACCTTAATCAGATCTTTTTTAGGCTTAATAGTGATTTTCTTGTCTTTATCTACCATAATTTGTGTTTAGAGTATGAAGATATAATAATTTATTTCAGTATAATGTGAATTACTTTATAATTTAAATTATCTTAGCATTCATTTACATTGATACAAACAATTTATCATTACAATAAATTCTGCTAGATAATTTACATAATCCACGTCTTTTTATAGAGATAATACTATTTTGGTTTTAGGAAAAGTAATATTTGTTAAATGCAATTGAAATTGTTAGAATTAACAAATTGTATAAATGCTACTCTTCTTAAACCACACATAGTAATAATCAGTAAGGAGTAAACATTATGACTTCCATCTATCAGCAACAAATAATTGATCTCTACAAATATCCGATAAATAAGAAGATAATTGAAGATGCAGACCTTGACTATGGAGATAAAAATCCAAGTTGTGGGGATGATATTCGTATATATATCAAATTGGATGATGATCAAAAAGTAATTGATGTAGGATTTCAGGGAAGTGGCTGTGCAATATCACAGGCAAGTACCTGTCTATTGACCGATGAGATCAAGGGAATGACATTGGAAGAGATGGAGAAATTATCCAATGATGATCTACTAGAGCTACTTGGTATTGAGATAACCCATGCTCGTATGAAATGTGCAATTCTATCACTGAAAGTACTTGAAGGAGCAATTCATAAATACAAAGGTGGTGCAGTTGGGAGCTCAGTCGCTGAAAATGTGTAATTTGGAGAAATTAATATGAAATTAGAAATTAAAAATCTTAAAGTATCAGTAGAAGATACAGAAATTCTACACGGTGTAAATTTAACAATAGAGTCTGGAAAGATCGCTGCTATTATGGGCAGAAATGGCTCTGGAAAGAGTACACTTGCAAAAGTAATATTTGGCCATCCAGATTATAATGTAGTCGATGGAGATATACTTGTGGATGGTAATAGCATTCTAGAGATGAATACTGATGAGAGAGCAAGGCTGGGATTATTTCTTGGCTTCCAATCACCCTATGCAATACCCGGTGTAACTCTTAATAATCTTATGAGAACTGCAATTCATGCACAGGATCCTGAAGCACAGATGGAGAACCCTATTAAATTTATCCGAAAAATGAAAGCAAAATTGAAAGAGATTGGACTTGATGATGATTTTGTGAACAGAGCAGTGAATGAGAATGCATCTGGTGGAGAACGTAAGAAATCAGAGATTGTACAGCTAGATATACTTGGAGCAAAAATAGCAATTCTTGATGAGATAGATTCTGGGCTTGATATAGATGCAATGAGACAGGTATCCACACAGATAAAAAAGAACAGAGATGAGAATGGTACTGGTTTTCTACTGGTAACGCATTATAACAGATTGCTATCACATGTTGAACCAGATGTGATATACATCTTCTCAGATGGTAAGATCATATCATCTGGTGGTCCTGAACTTGCATTGGAACTGGAAGAGAAAGGATATGATGAATTAGTCGAAGCTGCACGTGCAAGTTAATAATCAATATAATAATTAAGTTCATACAAAACTGTTTTAGTAAGAAATGTAAAAACTGATAAATTAACTAATAATTCTTACAAACCATAGTAATTCTTACAAACCATAGTTATTGTATATCTTTTAAAAACAATAATAATTATCTATAGAGTTTGGTTGGAATTAATTCCAATGCTACATCCCAGTTCTTCTTATATTCTTCATAGCCATCCTCATCACCATATCTTTCATCCATAAGGTCCTTAATTGGCTCAAATTCTGCAGTTCCCCTCTCGATTATATTCACCTTGGCACGCATAGATGCCCATTTGAACGCAACCATTGCATTGTTATTCTGTTTGGCATACTTTACCTTGGCCCTCTCAGATCTAGAGAAAATATAGAACTTACCATTTTGACTGCTAATCTAGATTGGTGTGGTATGTGGTAATCCTTCAGGTGTCACAAGTCCAAGTGCTGCAACTTTCTGTTCATCAAGAATATCTGATATAAGTTTCTCATCTATCATATAATGTATCTACTATGTATTTGTATTAAATATTATTATCTGTGATATTTCGATTATAATCCATTTTCACGCTATACTATTTTATACTAACTCTCTCACCAGTCTGTATATAGATAGCTCTCTCTATTATATTACATGCATGATCACCATATCTCTCAATTGATCTGTTGGCAGAGAGGATCAGTACTCCCGTCTCAATATCTATTTCATCTTTGGATAATATAGATCTCTGAATTTCATCATATCTGTTGTCTATCTCATTATCCAATGCAATTGATATTTCAATCAAATTGTGGTGTGTCTGATGTTCACCTGTTGTGGTTAAATACAATGTTTTGAATATATCAAGTAATTCTTTACCTGATCTGATATTATCACTGATAAACTTGATCTCATCTCTGATCAGATCAAATTTATTCTTATCAGTACTGATAATATCATTGAATGCATTGAGTGCATCTCTTGATATTCTCTGAATATCATATATAATCCTGAAAGTAGATAGTACCAGACGTAGGTCCTTACCCACTGGTGCTTGCAATGATAATATTCTCACAGTCAGTTTCTCCAGTTCATTTCCAAGTGCTCTTATCGTTAGATCATTTGTTTTTGCTGTGGATCTGATCTCCATTGTCTCAACTCCATTCAGATATTCAAGTATTATATGGAGATTAATATTCACCGTCTCTAGTAATTTATTGATACCTGATTTCAATTCATTTATCTGTTCTTCCAAACTAATTCTCATATTTATTCCTCCTATCCAAATCTACCTGAGATATAATTCTCTGTCAATGTGAAGAATGGCTTCTCAAATAATACTTCCGTCTTGCTGAACTCCACAATATTTCCCATATACATGAATATACAGTAATCAGATATTCTAGCAGCTTGTTGCATATTATGGGTAACAATAATTACTGTATAATCCTCTTTCAACTTCAATAACAGATCCTCTATCTGGAAGGTAGATTTAGGATCCAATGCAGAAGCTGGCTCATCAAATAGTATTATAGATGGTTTGACTGCAATAGATCTTGCAATACATAATCTCTGCTGTTGTCCCCCAGATAGTCCATATGCATGGTCATCCAATCTATTTTGTACCTCATCCCAGAGACCTGTATCCTTGAGTGAGAGCTCAACAATACTATCCAGCTGTTCTTTCTTATTAATTCCATGTAATTTTGGTCCAAATGTTATATTATCTCTGATTGATCTTGGAAATGGCTGTGGTTTCTGAAATACCATTCCAACCTTAGTTCTTAATTCAAAAATATTTGTATCTTGAGATAGAATGTTCTTTCCGTTCATAAATATCTCACCATCATATCTGTTCTCTCCAATCTCATCATTCATTCTATTGATAGATCGCAGAAATGTGGATTTTCCACACCCTGACGGACCAATTATTGCGATTATTCTGTTTTTTGGTAATTTAATACTGATATTATGAAGTATTTTTGGGCCATCTCCATAGCTGAATGAGAAATTCTTTACATCCAGTGCTACTTCATCATCTGTAAAAGTCTGCATCTCATAATGATCTCCAGATTTGCTCTGCATTTCCTTTAATTTTCTGAATTCTGTTGTGAACTCATCTGCATCATTTGATCTCTCAAGCTCTGCAGAATCATTTATTATTTTCTGTGTCATGATTTTTTCACCTATATATTTCCATTATACTCGTATTTTCTACGAATTAATATTCTCATAGCATATGCTATGATGTTCAGTAATGCAACCAGTAATAATAGTATGATCGCAGTACCAAGTGCCCATCCAACAGCTCCTTCCCAGTGTGAGT
>JAJRQD010000142.1 GCA_024280435.1 archaeon
CCACTATGGAACATGTTACTCAAAAAGAAGAACTTAAGGAAAATCTAGATAATTTAAAACCACTGAATAAATTGAAGCCATTGAAAAGTTTGGCAAATTTTGAATAGTTAATCATAGAATAAATATTTCTATAATTATAAAATCATGTAATTAACCGGTAAATAGAGATAATTCCAATGTTTATATGTTAAATTACTGGTATATCTGATTTTTTGCAGTTTTGTGAGCTAATGTGAATTTACCATTCTCTGCATACTCTCTCAGTATTTTCTTGGCTAAACTCACAGTGATACCATGCTTCTGTGCAAACTGTGTGGTAGTTGTTACATATGGTTTCTGTAAATCCTTCTCTATCTCAGCAGCCTGTTCTTTGCTAAGTACTGATTTACGCCTAATTGGTGTATATGTGTATACTTTGCCCCATTTCTTTTTCTTTTTTACAACTTTTGGTGTTTCACTCATTTTAATCTGAATCAAATAATAAAATTCAGATTTTTAAAGTAGTTGTTAGTTCGCGCTATAATGTTGAAAAGTATTACAGATAAATTATTTTGTTGAAAAGTATTACAGACAAATTATATTAGATTTTTCTATTTCATATTTTTGTATAATTCTTCTGCATAGTCTGCTCTGACTTTACCATCTTTTACCATCTGTCTTGCAATCTTATCTGCTAATTCAGTACTGATACCATCAATTGAACCTGCTAGATTTCTTGCATGTAGTTTCATATGTCCTTTCTGAATACCCTCATCAGACAGTGCTCTCAATGCAGCTAGATTCTGTGCCAGACCTGCACTTGCAACAATCTCAGCAAGATCCATTGCTGATTTTACATCCATTATTTTAAGACAGGTCTGTGCCACGGGATGTACTCTGGTTGCACCTCCAATAATTCCAAGTGCAAGTGGTAATTCTATTGTACCAACAAGATTTCCCTCTTCATTGATATCATAGGTGGTCAATGAGGAGTAATATCCATCTTTAGCTGCATAAACATGTGCTCCAGCCTCAATTGCTCTCCAATCATTTGCAGTTGCCAATGTGATTGCGGAAATCGCATTCATTATACCCTTGTTGTGAGTTGCTGCTCTGTATGGATCTGCATCTGCAAATGCCCATGCATCAACAATTGCCTCTACAACTTCCTCTCCACCAAGCATTTCCTTATCAAATATTGCTCTTGATCTTACAACTCTTCTATCTGCAAAATTAGACAGTATTCTCAGATTTACATCTCCTCCGGTGATTTCCTCAAGTAATGGTGCACATGCCTCTACCATGGTATTTACTGCATTTGCACCCATTGCATCAAGTGCATTGACAATTAAATGTACAACTAGCTGCACACCTGTTACTGTACTGATAATTCTTGTCTCAATATCAATTGCACCACCACCAAATTTCACCAGAATTGGATCCTGTTCATTTGCCAGTTTAATTATCTCATCTTTTCTTGAGATTATTTCCTGAGATGCAAATTCAGGATTCATCACATTCAATATCTGTATCTGACCAATCATATTTGCTCCGGTATTGCTTGTTTTGAAACCCCCATGCTTTCTAGCAATCTTAGCTGCATTTGATGCAGCAGCCACCACACTAGCCTCTTCAACTGCCATTGTGATCAGTTTATCCTTACCATTGATAGTAAAATTAGTTGCCACACCTATTGGGACTGTCATCACACCAATAGTGTTCTCAATAGTCACCGGGGCTTCTGTCACTCTTAAACGATTTATTTCCTCATCTGTGAGCTCAACCATCTCTTTTATTTTATTCAATTTATCATCAATTGATAATTTATGAAATCCAGATAATGCTGAATTGTAGTTCATAGTTTGACTATGAATGAGTTTATTTTAAAAATACTCCTTTAATGCTGATTTAATTTAATCTATTGTATTATTTATATCAATTGTCTGAATTTAAGGTTTCTATAGACCAAAGGAATAAGCATTACAAAGAAATAGAACTGATAATTTGCCCTATCACTACTTGACAGAACTATCTCAAGAGTGTATGTTAATTTCACAGTATAGTCATAGGTATTGATAAATAGCACATATACAGTATTATTTGATGATATTTCCAGCTCATACAGGAATTCAACAGGATCTATATTATCAGACATTATATCTTTATAATCAGTTTCATTCAACCAATTCTGATAATTATTATTCTCAAGAATAAGAATATCTATTTTTTTATCAACCTCTCCCGAAATTATCATCGATAAGTTCTGTATCACATCATATGTGATTAACTCATAAGAATCAGCGGTTATATTAAGTGACTCAGTACTCACTTTATCTGCACTCACAGTAGTACTTAATAATAAAATAGTAATTACAGCAATATGAAATTTCACTTAATAATTCAAGATAACCCGGGTATTTATAGTTTCACAATAAATATTTAGATTTTGCAATTATCAATTAATTATGCGAATTTTATGAAAATATTGAGATTGTCTACTTGAGCTATATCAATTGAAATTACATCAATAAGATGATTAGTCAGTTATTTGTAATAGTTATGCATAGCACATCTTCAATCTTTATTTTTTATATGTACTACGCGCAATATAATATTCTTTTTAATAAACTATTCTAATTTACATTTGATTCAGCGTGGAGTTACTTTAGTATCACATTGTGATTCAGTGGCTCACATCACAGATTGTTTCATTAACCGATCATTTATCGATTAAAAACAACTATAGGTGAAAATTGAATGAATGAAGTCAATAACAGGCATCTCAAATTAAGAGAGGCTATTAACAAAAAGAGGCCTAAATTCAAACGAGAGAATTATTTCCGTTTGAAGAGGATCCAGACCACTTGGAGAAGTGCCAAAGGTATAGATTCCAAGATGCGTCACAAACTTAAGGGTAAGAGAAAGTCTCCTGGTGTAGGATACAGAACTCCCAAAAGTGTTCGTGGATTACATCCCATAGGCAAAGAAATTGTTGTTGTGTCAAATTTGAAAGAATTAGAGGCAGTAGACAAGGATACACAGGTTGCACAACTAGCAGGATCTGTTGGATCTAGAAAAAGAATTAATCTGATTAATTTTGCAGAAGATGAGAATATTCATATTCTCAATCCCCAGATAAGAACAACTGAGTTTGGAGATGAGGATGATGAGACTTTTGTAGAGATTGATGATGATCTTGAACTCATTGATGATGAGGACACTGAGGAGGAAGAAGAATGACCAACTTAACCGCACAGAGAAGAATTGCATCCAAATTGCTTAAAAGAGGATATAATGGTGTATGGGTAGATTCTGAGAAAAATTTCTCAGTATCATCTGCTATTACCAGAGGAGATGTACAGAACCTAATCAACAGTGGTATCATCAAACCCCGAAAGATACAGGGAACTTCAAGAGGTCGAGCCCGTGCTTTGAAGAAGCAGAGAGCAAGAGGCCAGAGAAAAGGTCCAGGATCCAGAAAAGGTACAGCAAATGCAAGAACTAATGAGAAAAGAGTATGGATCAATAAAATCCGTAAGCAGAGAAAATACCTTGCAAAATTGAGAGATGAGGAATATATCTCACCAGCAGATTATAGAATACTTTACAGACAGGCAAAGGGAAATCTCTTCAGAAGTGTTAGATACCTATCTAATCACATCAGAGAGAGTGGAATTGCCTTGAAAAGATTACCGGAGTTGAAATAAATGGCAAATGGACCAAGATACAGAGTTAAATTAAGACGTCGTAGAGAGGGCAAGACTGATTATTATCAGAGAAGAGACATGCTCAAATCCGGTAAAATCCGTGCAGTGATCAGAAAATCAAGCAAAAATATTCAGATACAATTTGTAGAAGCACTACCAGATGGAGATAAAACACTGGCAGCTGCATCCAGCCTAAATCTCAAAGATTATGGATGGAAAATTACCGGTGGAAACATTCCCGCAGCATACCTCACAGGTTATCTTGCAGGTAAGAAAGCCGTTGCAAAAGATATTGAATTTGCAATTGCAGATCTAGGATTACAAACAACTGCCAAAGGTGGTAGGATTTTTGCAGCTCTGAAAGGAGTAATTGATGCAGGTCTTAAAATACCTGTAAATGAGGCAGTATTCCCAGAAGAGGACATTATCAAGGGAGCTCACATTAAAAATGCAAGTGATGAGATACTTGAGAAATTTGCCAAATACAAAAAGGCAAAGGTGAAAGTTGATGGAGTTGGTAAATTGTTGGATAAGACAATTTCAGCCATTGACAAGAAATTTTAGGAGATTATGATAAATGAGTACAATAGAAGAGTGGGTACCAAAGACCAGATTAGGTGTTGAAGTACAAGAAGGACGGATCACATCAATTGATGAGATTTTCCAGAGAGGTATCCCAATTAAAGAACATCAGATTGTAGATACTCTCCTGCCAAATCTTGTTGATGAGGTAGTTGCTATCAATCTAGTACAGAAGATGAATTCAGCAGGTCGTCAGAGACGTTTCCAGGCAACAATTGTTGTGGGAAACAAAGATGGGTATGTTGGTATCGGTCAGGCAAAATTGCGTGAGATCGGTCCTGCAATCAGACAGGCAATTCTACTTGCAAAATTGAATATCATCCCAGTAAGAAGATCATGTGGTTCATGGGAATGCAGATGTGAGAACAGTCACAGTGTACCTTTCAAGATCAAAGGTAAGACTGGAAGTGTTAAAGTACAGTTAATGCCAGCACCAAGAGGAACTGGATTAGTCGCAGGTAATGTGGCAAAACAGGTGCTCAAACTTGCAGGAATAAGTGATACTTTCTCCAAGACAAAAGGTGATACACGTACAACAGCCAACTATGCAAAAGCAACATACGAGGCACTCAAACAGACATATGAGATTGTACCCTCATCTGATTGGAAGAGTGAATTTTAGGAGTGAATGATTATGAGTAAAGCAATTGCAATAGTCAGATTAAGAGGTAGAGTCAATGTGTCATATAATGTTGAGCATACTCTCAAACTTCTAAAATTGAACAAACCAAATCATGCAGTGGTCTATGAGGAAACTGATGCACTCAAAGGTATGCTGTTCAAGATCAAAGATGTTGTCACATACGGTGAGGTTAGCAAGGAAACAATTGAACACCTTATCAGAAAACGTGGTGAGTTGGCTGGTAAAAACAAAGTTACCGACAAACATATCAAGGCAAACACTGAATTCTCAACTATCAAGCAATTCTCCAAGGCAGTAGCCAATGGGGAGGCTAAGTTGAAGGATATTCCAGATATCCAACCATTATTCAGATTGTCTCCACCACGAAAGGGATTCAAGAGCCTAAAATATTCATATAATATGAAAGGAGATCTTGGATACAGAGGAGAGGCCATTAATGACCTCATAAACAGGATGTGCTGATAGATGGTAGTAAGAAGAAAAAGAAAGATACGCAGACAGCGTGGTGGAAGAGCCCATGGTTGGGGTATTCAGAAAGATCACAAAGGAGCAGGAATGCGTGGTGGACGTGGAAATGCAGGTGTAACCCAGCATAATTGGATACGTACAATTATTGAGGCCAAAAAAGAGGGTCGCAAACCAATTGGTAAATACGGTTTCAAGAGACCACAGGAATTCATCAAGAAATACAAGACAATTAATGTCTCCCATCTTGATCAGACAATTGATAGTCTGGTTGAGGCAGGAAAGGCTACACTTGAGAAAGGTAGATATACCATTAATCTTGGAGATCTAAAGATCAGCAAATTACTCTCACAGGGTAAGGTTACTCGTGCAATCAATATAACTGTTGATAGAGCAACTGAAAGTGCAATCAATAAGATCAAAGCAGCCAAGGGTTCTGTAATACTTCCAAAATAATAAACAAAGATTAAAACAGATATCAAATTACTCTTCATTATTTTTATTAAATAGATTTTTTATCAAAGATTTACTTTTTCCAATACCTGATGAAATCAGATCCTTTGTATTATCAAGTTCTTTCTCAAATGATTTGCTAAAGTTAATCTCTTCACTTTTGGATTTAAAATAACTAGTTATATCTTCTGCAAGATCAGATGTGTATTCACCTGTTTGAATTAGATTTTTTTTCACACTGTCCATTAAATTTACTGCTTTTTTATCCAACTCATATTCTTTTGTCTTGTTTATCAGTGCATCAGTGATAGTTGCTGGAGTGATACCTTTTGGTAATAGAGTATAGTTGAATATCATCAGTAATACCATTAAATATGGACCTTTAACAGGAAGCATTGCCCAGTTATTACCAAGTTTACTTGCCAGATCGGATTCTATCTTCATTTCCAGTTCAGATGCCTGATCAGGTGGTAAATTACGAATTATTTCAGTGAATACATTATCAAAAACATTCTTCAGTACTTTTTTCTTTGCAGACATATATTTATTTATAGTTTTATCTAATTAATTATTTTTGATATGCGATGTTAAATCATTGTAAAAAAAAATCTGAAAAATAAAGACTTTATTTTTGAAATTTGTACAAAACTTTAATTTTAGTGGAAATATAAGACTGAATAATGTTAGATAAAATCTCAACTGGTGTGAAAAATTTAGATGAAGTACTTGATGGGGGGTATCCAAGAGAGCGTACTATCCTGGTTGCAGGTCCTGCAGGAGCTGGAAAATCTACATTTGCACTGGCATTTCTAGTTGATGGAATATTAAGAAATGATGAACCTGGTATTTACGTCAGTTTTGATGAGACTTTGGATAATGTACGAGCTGATGCTGCAAGTTTTGGATGGGATCTAAAAGAGTTGGAAGCACAGAATATGCTTGCCATGGTTGATGGCTTCTCACTACGTGCAGGTATAGAATCTCCAGAGAAATATAAAATCGAGCTAGAAGTGGATGAGATGCTAAATTTACTGATAGATCTCATAGATAGTATAGGTGCCGAGAGAGTTGTGATAGATTCGATCACTGCAATTGCATTGGGTTTATCAGAGGAACTGCTACAGAGGAAGGAAATACTAAAACTATCTGCTGTGATGAGTGCGCTTTCAACAACCACTCTTATGGTTTCTGAGATGAAAAATGATGCAGAGATATCTAGGTTCGGAATCGAGGAATTTATGGCCCAAGGTGTGATAGTACTAAAATATCTGTTTAATAAATCAGGGCGCAGAACATTACAAGTGAGAAAGATGAGAGGAGTTAAGCATAATATGTCTGAGATGCCCTTTGTCATGAAACAATCTGGTCTGGAATGCTTTCCACATGAGGAATTATACGATATATAAAAAATCTATGTGCAATCTTGGATAGATATCGCGTTCCACATCAAGTTTTTTTTAAATGGTTAATAATACTGAATTATATAGCAAAGTGGAAACACTAAATAATTGGAGTTGCATTAATATAGGAAATATAAGATCCAAAAACATAAAACGAATTGCAAAAGACGTAGTCATTAACTTTTATAACATTCTCACCACAGACTTTCAAGAGAACAAACGTATTGTGGCAGAGATAACAAATGTATCAAGTAAAAAACAGCGTAATCGTATTGCCGGTTATGTGACTACTTTAATGGCCCAGATACGAGATTCTAAGATACAGACACTTGAAGAACTGGTATAAATTTAATTATAGCATTATCAATTTTTAAATATGTATTAAATTGATCATAAAAATAATAAACTCCAGTATTAATTGAAATTAAAAAGCTCCAATCTTGAAATAATGGATGTTTTTATACAAGAATGACAGTCATTGTCTGGCGTACACCAGAGATAGTTCGAATTTTATTAGTAACCAATGGACGTAGCTCTTTGGTTTCAGGTACCTCTACAAGGGCCACTATATCATAGCTACCCATTACTACATGGCATTCTATCATCTCACTTAGTTTTTTAAGCTCTTTCAGTACGGAATTTTCCTGTCCAAGATTACAATGTATCAAAATATAAGATTGTGTAGTCATATAACTTTACAAAATTGTCTTGTTATTATTATTTTTCTAGGTTATTTTGATTGATTGATCGATTTTCTTAGAATTATTCTATTATCCCAATTAATTTTATTCCAATGACACAATCTCTTCATCTGTTTTTTTAGCCGGTTTGGGTTTGGTACCAGTCATAAAATCGATCCATACCTGTATTGTATCAAGAACCTTGACATTACGTTTCTCAATAAGCATTGTGAAACCAATTGTACCAAAAAAGCCAAGCGGACGCCCCATTACATCATGAGATAAATGCCATGCTTTTTCATAGCCAAGATGAAAATCTACAATGAATATTGTTGTCATGGCAATCATAGCAGCAATTCTTGCGGTATTTCCGATAAAAAGAGCTATAAGTACCACATATGATGCGCGTATACGATCATGTGTCTTGGCAGGAGTACTCCATATAAGACCAACGAGCAATGCCCCAGCCTGCATACCTGTACATGCACGCACTATCAGATAATTAGATCTACGAGTAAGATTGGCATCTATTGAAATTGCAGGATAGGTTCCTCTGCTGGGATCATACAAATTATATAGAAATAATTCAAAAGTACCCAGATTATTTATATTATCCTCATAGATAAAGAAACGTGGATGAAAGTTAAATAGATCTAGCATGAAATATGAAGTTTCAGTGGTCAATGCTTCCAAACCATAGTAACTTGGAAAATAATAGAGTACAACTGTTGTTACAACTGTGATCAGTAATGATTTGAATACGAAATTTCTCCTTTCCTCACCTTCTATTTTCAGAAGTGGATGTGGGTTTTCTTTGGTTGGAATTAATTCACTCATTATTCTACAATTCAATCCCGATTAATCCATATAAAACTTTGATATTCTCCGTCTGATTATTTTTTCAATTTTAATATAATATTTTATCCAGAGGAATAATTTTCCCTATTATCGTCAGTGAAACGCCTCATGAGGGGCTTCTTGTGAATAAGTTAAACTCGTTACAGTCAATTATATACAGATTACACTATATTTTTATTCTGTTTTACTTTTTTTCTGATCAAGGGTATTGCAAGCAATAATAAAAATGGGAAGTTGAAATTCAATCCATCCGCTTCTGACCTTAGACCGTCAAATGCATTTAATAGACCCTCATTGAGAATAAATTCAATTGCAAGATCATAAGTTGTTTCTGGATCAATACCTGAGACATCCTCTTTGAATGAGAATTGAATGTTCATCTTTACATCTGTGTTATTTATGTTTGTACTGGCATAGAATACCAGATTATTCACCTGAGAAGCACCCACTGTTGTCACTCTTGTATCCTTATCCACTACTTTAGCACTGAAATAGTTTGTTGCATCATTACCAGGCACCACATCAAGTATACTCTCATCTTCAAATGATACAGTTGCACCAATGTCATGTATATCATTCGGATCATTTCCAAGTTCTAACAATGTGGTCTTGAAAGTCATCATATATTTTGTCTCAGAAAGTAGTTCTGGTTTTCCTGTATCATTATCAACTCCCTCATAATCCATGAATAGCTCAAATCTTACTTTGCTCCCCTTATCAGAGAATATCTCCACAGATCGATTAAGTTTGTCAAAAGAGCCAATAGAAATATTGTTTGTAGATCCCGTTGGATTGATTGCAACCTCCATAGAAATAGCTTCGTACTCTGTGGAAGGATCATTCTTGTTCTCTATATTTTCCTTACCATAGAATTTTACCTTGAAAACTGCATCTGCACTGTTTTTATCACCGGCAATGAACATATCAATATTATAAGTTGCATTCTCATTTTTTTTCAATCTGGTCACACTATCGAAGAAATATCCCTTATAGTATGAATCTCCATCTCCTATCAAAGGATCAGTGGCAACTGAGACTTCAAATGTAATATCATGAAAATCAAGCACCTCATTACCAAGAGCAGATATTGAAACATTTATTGATAAAGTATAGGTATTGTTCACATTGAATATTGGCTTACCACTAGATAATCCGCTATGAGCTATCTTTGCATCAATATTGATGGTGGTTCCTTTTGATGTGGTGTATGAATTACTTCTCTCAATAGTCTCAGCACTGCTGATAAATGAACTGCTAAAGAGTATTATGAGAAGGAATATAAAATATAATTGTAATTTCTTCATGACATTAAATAAATATCTGCTAGTTAATAAAACAATAGGAATAGAATTGTAGAATTATCAATAATTAATGGTAATTAATACTTTCTAATCAAGTGAGATTTAATATGCACATCAAATAATCTAGACAAATGATAGAAGGAAAAACACCATCTGCATCTGCTGTAACCACATATCAGGTAATGATGCCATCACATAGTAATCCAAGTCGTACCGGAGATGAATTAGAGTTGGGAGCCGTCAATGGAGGAGCCATACTGAACCTGATTGATAATATAGGAGGGATTGCAGCACTGAGACACTGTCGTAGCAAGGTAGTCACCGCATCCATAGATAAGATGAACTTTCTTAATCCTGTAAATGTGGGGGAATTACTGATACTCAGAGCGAATGTAAATTACGTGGGAAGAACCTCGCTTGAGGTAGGTGTACGTGTAGAGACTGAGCATCTATTCACGGGTGAGAGAAAGTTGACTGGAACTGCATTCCTGACTTTTGTATGCCTTGATGAGGATGATCGACCAAAACAAGCACCACCACTTATTCTTGAGAATGAAATTGACAAAAAAAGATATGAACAGGCAAAGATCAGATTACTGCATAGAAAGGAACTAAGAGAGAAAGAGAAGTCTTACAATATTGAATAATATTACTAGATTTACTAACTTTGCATCTCGTAACCAACTCAATATTTTTATTTGATTTGGAAATAATAAATTTGAGTAGAAATGATTTTTTACTCAACTTTACAGAAATGTAAAAAACTATAGGCCTGTGGTGTAGCGGCAATCATAGCCGGTTTTGGTCCGGTTGACCTGGGTTCGAGTCCTGGCAGGCCTGTAAACATTAAATTTAAATGGGATTTCAATTAATTATTATTTTTAACTTAATCACAAGCACGGTGGTTCACTTGATCAGTATTTCAGATAAATAATCAACTGCTTTGATAAATCGGGTACCATACCAACTCAGATATGATCCATCAACAAATATAAACTCGGCTTTTTTGAATGCTTCTTTTTGTTGTAGATATAATTTATCAATTTCTTTGAATTCACATGGTTCTGATGGAAGTATAACAAGGTCCACCCTATTTATTTTGTCAATATCCACAACTGGATATCTATCAGTCTCATCTGCACATATATTGATTAAATTGAATGAAACAAGTAAGTTATGGATATATGTATCATTATTGAGACTTATCCATGGATCTATCCAAATTGGACAGAATACAGTCTTAGGTTTGCTGTAGAAAGATTTTACCATATCCAATCTTTGCTTTGTCATTTTTTTATATTCATTCAAAATAATGCAATCCACCTTAAGTAATTTTCCAAGATCTGAAATCAGATCAAGGTTATCTTTAATTGTTCTGGGAAAGCTCACAAACACTCTGAACTGTGATTGCAATAGCTCAATCATCTCTCTTGGTGTCTCTTCTTTACTAGTAATAATTATATCTGGATCTAGTGAACGAATTCTTTCAATACTGGGAGTTTTTGTTCCACCAACAATTTTTTTTTCCCTTGCTTCAACTGGATGAATACAAAAACTGGTTACTCCAACAATACGATCCTTCAATCCAAGATCAAATAATGTTTCAGTTATTGATGGAACTAGAGAGATAATTCGTTGGTATTTATCAAATGGATGGGATATTCCTAGTTTATCTATTATTTCAGTCAAACTTAATTGATTATATTCTTAGAACTCTTTTATTTTTGGTAAGGAATGTGTATAATTACAGGGAATTAATAACTATTAATTCATTCCTTAATTGTTTTTCAGAAATAAAATAAACAGGTGGGATGACTTTTTCGGTACAGAAAACAGATGGGTTAATTAATAACTAGTTATTGTGAATTATTTATACAGAACATGATGCTTGAGAAATTTATCAATTCTCTCGAACATATCCCTGATATTCTCTCTTTTTCTGAAGCCATGGCCCTCTCCTTCATATAATTTGTACTCAACATAGCCTTTTGCCTTCTCAGCAATTGCATCAGATTGGCTCTTCAGTACAACCGGATCATCTGCACCCTGAAGAATAAGCAGTGGCTTGGTGATATTATCAGCAATATTTACAGGAGATCGATCATAGAATGCTTTTGCAGCCTCTGGTAATGCACCAATAAGAGTTGTATCATATTGGCTCTCTAGGAAATGTGTTTCCTCTGATAATCCAAGAAGGTCTGACACTCCAAATAGATTTACTCCTGCACTGACCAGATCAGGTCTGTTTGCAAGCACCATAAGTGTGGTGTATCCTCCGGCAGAGCCACCCATAATTACTGTTTTATCAGTATTGATTATTCCTTTCTTTTTGAGATATGCATGACAAGCTTCTGTATCTTCAACATCGAATATTCCCCAATGCCCATTCATACATTCGCGGTATTCCCTACCATATCCAATTGAGCCACGATGGTTAATTGCAATCACTGCCCATCCTCTGCTGACGTAGTACTGATAATTACGTTGAAATTTATTCATACTCATACCGGTAGGTCCTCCATGGATCATGAAAATAGCAGGTGAATTTACTTTCTCACCCCTATCATCAGGTGCCAGATAAAGATGAGCATGAGCAACTCCATTCTTCGTTGGGAAACTTATCGCCTCCGGTTTCACAAATTTACTCAGTTGATCCACAGGTATCTTTATACCATTCTTAGTAAGTATTTTGGTTTTTGTGATTGATATGCCATTATCGGTGGATATATCAAATAGCTGTATCTCACCTCTATTGCGATGATCTTCAAAATACACAACTATTTTATTATTATGCATGGATAGACCACTGTACATACCATCAGGCAGATCAAAATCAGTTCGTTCACCAGTATCGGTATTAACAGCTGCCAGTACCTCAAAACCCTTGATATTTTTAGTATGAATAATATATTTGGAATCACTAGTCCACACATAATTTCTGTTGCCAGTTACCCAAGTTGAGTAAGCGTGCTCTTCCTCAGCATCGATCAGTGCCCTTGCATCAGTTCCATCGGCATTGGCAATCCATAGATTTAACCATCCATTCTCATCACAATTAAATGCCAATTTATTACCATCTGGTGAGAATCTAGGCTGTGAAGTGGCAATCTTATCACCACCTGCAACTAATAATTCCTCATAATTTTTGGATTTTTTCAATAATATAATTTTGGATCCATTCCAACTCATATTGGGAAAAGACCACACATGAACTGCAATATCTCCATTTGAATTTACAACTGCATCATAAACAAAATCAGCATCTAGATCAATTCTAGTAGCCCAGTTATTGTCAATTAAGCCCAATGACATATTATTTTTGTGCTCAACTGAGAATACAGTACCGAATTTACTATCAAATGGTGCGAATGAAAGATCTTTGGAATGTAGTTTTGTAGGTATCCCACCATCTACATTGATCTCATATAATTGACCTTTAGATGAGAAAATCAATCCTGTTGAATCATGTTTCCAACAGTATCTAGCACCACCATATTCAGTTCCTGTTGATAATGGATGATCAGATGTCAGTTGATGTGCAATATCTGTCTTTATATCTCTGATAAAAAGATGTGCACCCAGCTCAGTTGACATCAGATAGCCGATATAATTACCATCTGGAGAGATCTGTGGATCATTGTACATATAACCATCATTGAAATATGCCAACTCTACACCTTGCCATAGTCCTCGTTTATTGTGGGCTTTTTTATTCATAATTCATGTAAAATAAATAAAATATATTAGTTTTCAGCATTAACCTGTATTCTGGTAAGAAAAAAAGAAATATTTGTAATCTATTAAAATTATCCTTATGAAGAAAATCTAAATAATAGATTATTAATATAATATATGTGACTAAAACAAATATTAATCTTAAAACGTTATTATCACTACCTAACTTCTATATTGCAACACTTAGCCATGATGAGAAGAAGTTGGCATATTACTATGACAAGACAGGCAGAATTGAATTATATGTAATGGATCTTGCAACGCGTACTTCAAAACAGGTATCCAATGGAGAATTCCCAAAAGTATTAAGATCAGGATTTATTTGGGATCGGGATAATATCTCTATACTTTTTACAAAAGATAAAGATGGGAATGAGCAGAATGATATCTACAAGTTCAATACAGAAACTTCTGAATTGACTGAGCTGCATATCTCACCAACAAGTCAAGAGTATATTGTAGATACATCAGAGAATGGTGAATGGATCTCTTTCATGTCTAATAAGAATGGACAGATGAATGTATTTATGATGAGAACAGATGGTAGTGATGTAAAACAGCTCACTGCAACAGATAATCCCTCAACGGGAGGTACTTTCTCTCCAGATATGAAATATCTATCTTTCAACACCAATGAGGAAGGAGACATGAGAAATTCAGATATCTATCTACTTGAATTGGAAACTGGAAATGTGGAGAGACTTGTTCAGATCAAAGTAGGGTCTAAAGAAAGCTTTGGTGGATGGTCAAAGGATGGTAATTATATTTATTTCACCACAGATGTAAAGGGTAATAATCAGGCAGGAGTATACAACATGAATTCGAGAGAATACAGGTTATATGGTGATGGCACATTTAACATATCAGCAGTGAAGATGACAACAGATAACAGTAAATTGATCTGTATGATCAACAAGGATGCCAGTGTATATCCGGTTATATTTGATGTGGAGACTTCTGAAATGGAAGATCTTGATTTTCCAGCAGGAATATCAGCAGGAGGACAACTAATGGAGGACAGATATCTGTTTTTGACTGTGAATATGCCAACAAGTCCATCTTCACTTGTTATGTTTGATATTATTGAGAAATCATCTGATATACTTCTAGCTCCAGATACAGGAGATATAGATATCACACTCATCACAGATGCAGAGCATATATGGTACAAGTCTCTTGATGGAACAGCCATTCCAGCAATTGTATACAAACCAAGAGATTTCGATACAAGCAAAAAATATCCCGGATTGGTTTTACCACATGGAGGACCCACTGGACAGTATTTCATGACATTCTCACTATCTGCACAGATATTTACAGATCTTGGCTATGTATTGATATTCCCCAATGTACGCGGATCGACAGGATATGGTGCGGAATTCAGAGATGCTTGTATCAAGGATTGGGGTGGAAAAGATCATGAGGATTGGATTGCAGCCAGACAATATTTGATTGATAACATGGCAGCAGATCCAGATAGAATTGGGATTATTGGTGGTTCATATGGTGGATATGCCACATTGTGGGCCATGACCAACAGTCCAGATCTATGGGCAGCAGGTATTGCCAATGTACCGATATCGCATATAAAAAACTTGTATGATAAACAGATGGATCATTTCAAATACTATGTGAGACAGCAGATGGGAGATCCAGAGAATGATAAAGAATTGTGGGAGGAAAGATCACCTCTAAATTATGCTGAGAATATTAAAGCACCATTGTTGCTTATCCATGGAGAGAACGATCCAAGATGTCCAGTTACAGAATCAACCAATTTTGTAGATAAGTTAGAAAAGATAGGTAAAAAGTCGGGTAAGGATGGGGATTTTGAATTCATCAAATATGATGATATAGGTCATGGTGGTCACACAGATATTAATTTCAGGATCCGTGAATTCACAGCAATGATTGATTTCTTCCAACGCAGGTTGTAAATTTGCGTTTAGATATTTATTGCATTTAACAGAAATAATTGCGCTTAGAACCTCCTCTTTTTCCAAAA
>JAJRQD010000008.1 GCA_024280435.1 archaeon
TACCTTCCAATCTATTGGTACTCCCTTAATCATAGTTGGTGCCTGATATTTGATGATAGTTGCACTTGCAAGTTCTATCAATGAAGCATCATTCTCAAAATTCTCAAGCTCTCGTTCATCTATTTTGATCATTCTATCTGCATTGGGATTGGACAGTACTGAATTCTCAATCAATGGAGCAATTCTGTTGACAAAGTTGAACTGAATAACAGCACTCTTCAATTGTATCTCTGCAATTAATCCTTTCAGTAGAGAAGATATTCTCAATGGCTCAATAATCTGTTTGACAACTTTTACAGTCTCATGTTCATTTATATTTTCTAGTAACTCAAGTGCATTCTCAGATAATTTGTATGCTTTGGATCTCATAAGCATCTCTTTGACTGGATTTAACCCGAATTCCTCATTCGCCTCACTATTCATTTTAAGTGCCTCTGTTGCAGAGATAAGGGATATAATCTCATTACTGGTATCATTAACAATATCATTTTTTGGAGGAAGTACTAGTATTGCCATCAATGGCCCCTCAAGATCACTGATAATATCTTCCAACCCGTCTAGATTATTTGGACTCTGCGTGATGATTCTTATCCAGTTATTTGATAACTGATGTGTAGCTTTGTGTAATCTTGATGCAGCGATTTTAATTCTCTCATCAATGAATGAAATTGCTCTCTCAGAATTGAATGAGCCTTCATCTATATTATCAAGATATGAGAATACCATCTCATATGTCACTGCAATTGAGGTAAGATATGCCACATCTCCGCTCTCTAGTACTATTCTAAGTTTTTCCAGATTTGTCTGCACAATCAACTTCAATAATTTGAAATCACTTTTTTTGAGGGCTTCAATCACGATATCATAATCAGCTGAAATCTGTGATAGTACTGACATCTGTTTGTATATTAATAGCTGAGTGATGGCAGAAATCCCCCAGAATTCATAACTCTGCTTCAGATCATATCTCTCAATAGAGGTCTCTCGGGTAAGTTCCACTGCCATATTGAAATAATCTGCTGCAATGGAATTAGATCTTTTCTGCAAAGCAGCGATACCCAATCTTCTGTAGTGCTGAGCAAGTGATAGATTGGAGAATGCAAGAGTATTCTGATAGAAACTATTTGTGAAGGCTAGTCCTCTTGATATCAGATCACTGGTGGATGCTGCAAAATTAATATTCATAGAGCTGATATGCTCTATTGCATGTGTAGTCAGACTGTTCACCGCAATATTGTCAGTCCACCACCATGAATTGGCTGCTCCGATAAATGAGTCTATTACTCTGGTGATCAGGAAATGTGCCTGTTTCAGATCATATTCTCCAAGTATTTTTACCTTAAGATCATTACCACCCTCAAGCTCATCAAGAAAATCCAATCTTTTCTTTTCCTGTGCAAGAAATAGCTCCTCTCCAAGTGTTATCCTTGCATTTGTGGTGAAGAAATCTCCTCCTGCCTGAAATGCCAGCATAATAAGCTCATCAATAGATTTCTTAGTCTCTATATATCCAATATGATTGGATTTGGAAGAGCCACCTTTATCAAATAAGCCTCTTTTCTCAATGGTTGAGTACAGATAACTCATAATTGATAGATCTAGCCAGAATTCTGTAAGATTTCTTATTCGATTCAATTCTTCTACTGCGGGGGCTTTGTTTGATCTTTTTATTCCATCGACCAGTCTCTCATACAGGCTTTTAGTCAGATTAATCACAGATAGCAGATCTGTTACCACATTGCTTGAGAATTTCACCCATGCATCTGAGATCTCGCTCCTCTCATCAATTTCTATGAAATCAATGTATAATTTCTCTCTTTGATCTGATAGGGAGCCGAAACGACTGAAGACTAGATTTTCATCAAGAATGATTTTTTCTGTCATAATTTATCTAAAAGTTTAGTTGTAATGGTGCTAAATAAATTAGTACACAACCAAAGAAACCTTTGTTCAATATTTATGTATAATACTCACAATTACAAGCTTTAAGATCAATTAATCGTAATTTAATTATTATTGATACTGTACTTCAACAGGTAACTGATCTATCGATAGTTTTTCAGATATTTTTAATCGCATGATTTGATAAAATACTAAACTTATTTAGAGACTACTTCCTTAAGTCAATTGAGGAATTTAAGATAACGAGAGTCATCCAGCACCTTTTAAAAGACATCTCTTCATTGTCTAACTACCATCTAGACGTATCATCCAGGTTGTGTTTTCTACTCGGAGCACGTAAAGCCATCGAGCTTATGCTCTCGGTCCAGAATGCTGCTGGTAATCATTTTTTGCTGCTGAATAAGCCTGCAAAAGAGAAAAGTATGGAAAGAGTGGCTGAGAAAGTCACCAAAGCTATTTCCCAACAGGGCTTCACAAACAGTTTCTATCCTGAATTTGATAATGTACTGGTAGTGGAGATACATGATAGGAAATATCAGAAACCTAATCCAGAGGAAGGTACTGAATCCATTGCTAATAAATATGAATTCGAGGAAGTATCCCATAAAGGTATGCCACAGGTAATACTGGTAAGAGGAGCCTCTATCAGATCATCAATGGGTGCAGATATCACTTCTGGTGATATAAAGACCTTGCCACCAAATATTCAGAATGGTGAGGAAGTAATTCTATTGGATGTGCACTATTCAGTAATTGGATATGGAGTATCACAGATGAGTACTGAGGAGATCAAGCGTTCACCCGGTAGAGTTGCTATAAGGACCAGTGAGGGAAGATATGATGTACCAAAGTACAAGTCTGATAAACGTTATAACAACGGTCTCTATTCATTATCCACATTACCAAGAATTCTAGGTATGAAACTTCTGGATTTTGATAATAAAAGATCTGTGATACTGGTTATTGCACAGGATAATGGTGAGATTGCAGTGGAGGCATTTAACAGAGCTTCTAAGGATAGTAAGATCTATATGATTATGAGAAATGATAATCATATCAAGGCTGTTGAGAGTACACTGGCAAGATTACAAGTGGATCGAGAGGCATTTGAATTTATCAAGGATCCATTGGATCGTTTCTCAAAGAGCAGACCAAAGGAGAAATTCACACATTTCTTCCTGGAGATCCCATCTACAGAGACTGGATTGAGACCTAATCCCTACTTTGATCTTGAGGAGAAGAATATTATTGGAAATGCAAGAAACCAATTCTCAGCACTCAGAAGTATATCATTGATTGCAGCCAAAGATGCACAGATTGCCTATGTGACACATTCGATTGATCCAACAGAGAACGAGGAGGTAGTTGCTCAGGCCATCAGACAAGGCTCATTCAAACCATGTGTTATTCCAGATGGGCTAAGAAAGAGATTTCCCAGGACGAATTTTGCATTACCAGAGATACCAAGTATTACATTGCAGGGTAGTATAGATCTTGAGAAGATGTTGGCTGAGGATGAATTCTCAGAGGCATGGATAAGCATAGATCCACATACACATGAATCAGATGCAGGTTTTGTTGCCAAGTTTTTGATGAGTAAATGAATATTTGATTAATTGATTAAAGTAGATTTATTTCTTATATTTGTTAAAAAATGTATATTTGTACTAGCTGTTTATAATTATTTGATAGATGCGTCAGGTATTAGTTTGATAAATCTTTGAATAGACTTGTAAATATGTAATTGTTTTCTATATATGCTTATATTGGATTTTACTAAGGAGGTGGTTAGTTAAACAGCAAAATCATTAATTAGTTTTACAGATACATCAGTGATCTATTGACGCACTTTCAGATGCTCATACATCACAATTTAATATTTGTATGTGCAAATATACCATGAAAAAATAAACTAAGCATTCCAAAGATTATATAGTCCATATTTTGGTTAAATTGATTTATTCTCAGTACTAATATGAAATAGATCACTAACAATGCATTAAATCCTACCCAAATTTTCATTATAGCAAATTTATTTTTGAATACATGTGATATGAGTATATTCAAGATTATTCCAGTAGTATATAGCAAAGCTAGATTTATCCATTCAAAAGGTAATTGCATAGCTCTTATGGTTGCAAATATTAAAAATATTACACTAATAAATAGTGAGTAATCCCAGCTATCATGTCCGGTGATTTCAATATATTCACTATAAAATATAAGTAATAGAATAAAAAACTTGATGAAAATCATAACCTCTATGTTTGGTAGATCGTGATAGTTCAGGCCATAATAGTTATCTGTATTTGGATTGAATCTATAATTGCTATTTGAGTATATTGTTCTGAAATACATTTTATTCCAAAAGTAATTCATTGAGAATAACTCCAATAATACTGTAGGGATAAGTAATAGCATTGTATGTTTTAAAGTACCAAAATAATTCAATTTTCTTAATGCAAAATATTGAACTGAACCAGTAATCAAGAGCATTGATAATTTATACTCAATTCTCACAAATAAATAATTCTCTGTATCTAATCCCTCCAACCAGATAGTTATAGTGATAGAAATAATAACAAGGAATAAGGTGATGATAAATATAAGCAGTGATACTTTGCCATTGAACTGTTCTTCAGTATGATTGACAACATGTGGTAATTTATGAATTGTTGTATCGGGAGACTTGATCATAGATGGAAATTCACCATACTGATACCTTGCAATTACAAATCCAGTTATAGTACCAAGACCAAATATCATTAATTGAGTAGAACTATCAATAATTACTGGATAGAGTTTTAGTACTGACCTCAATGTCTGGTAGTATAAACTACTATAATCGGGATAAAAAATATTATTATAAGCAATATTATCATATTTATCAAATACGATAAATTCAACAATTTTGAAAAATTGATTTGATATAATTCCAATTATTATAGTGATATACAATAAATACATAGCACCTGCTGAAATTATACCAACAAATAATGTGGACCTTGGTCTTTTTGATTGATACATCTTCTCTGCCAAAAACCTAGCTGCTATTGCACTGCTTGCAATTAATATGCTGTTTACAATCCATACAGGTGATTCTATATATTCAAATAACATTGGTATGAGAAATACTCCAAGATATATTAAAAGAATATATTTTTCAGGTAAATGAAAAAAATCGTCGAAAAAACTCCTTTCCTCCTTTTTTATAGTATCCAATGGAGCTTTATGGATGTATGTCTCAATAAATCCAATGGCTTTTTTACCAGTATCATTCAATGAGTACATATCTTCACTCTTCTCTATTAATGGTGCTAATTTGTTTAGATGAAAATTTAATGTACCCGTTGGTGGATTACCCATTCTCTCGATAATACTGGTATAGGATAGTCCACCACCAGCTAGAAGCAGGATAAGCCTCACTCTGCTCTTGTTTGCCAGTATCTTGAATATATCAGATACATCAGAAAAATCAATACTTTGTTCTTTCATATTCTGTATATACCTCTCTCTATATTAATATAATTTTGACGAGAATATTAATTCTTCTGACGATAAACCTCGTCAATTCAAGAAATAGCAATGCTATTAATCAGTTAGTTTTTGTGAATTAACTTTCTCAGTAATTCATATAATTACGTATTTTTTTGTTAGGTAAGCAATAGATCTATCTACTCCTCATTTTTCCAAGTATGAATATCTATTTTCAAATAATTATTGCTATATAACTGTGAATACTGACTAAACGCAATTAAATCTACAGATAATAATTAAAATATCAACACATAATGGAATCAACCATTGATTTTTCTACTGGCAAATATTATGGTTTTAATATTTTTGATTTTCTCATAAAATACATATATGTGCTCTGTATCTTTCATATTTTCAAATCTAGATATTTTTCTAGATAAATGTAGCTTTTATTGTTGTATTACTCCGCAGTATCTACCGTATTACCATATTATTTAATAAGTTACACGATTGCGTATAGTGTAGACAAATATGAGTGATAAAGATTTCTCAATTGATTCATTTCTTAGCTATCTGACGATAGAACGTGGTTGTTCAATCAACACAATAAAAGGATACAGCCATGATTTGTATGCCCTAAAGAATTACCTGACTATCAATGTCAATCCAAATGCAAACAATTTTGACTGGGCATCATATAAAATTCCACATCTGAGATCATTCTTATCACATCTATACAATGAAAAGGCAAATAAGACCTCTAGTATTCATAGAAGAGTATGCTCGATCAAAGCTTTTTACAGATATTTACAGGATAATGAGATGGTTGAGAAAGATCCTGCGAAAGATCTCAAATATCCGAAGCGCCCATCCTCCATACCTAAATTTCTAGAAGTTGATCATATCCAGAAGCTATTTGATAGCACCAATAATCTCACTCACAGAGCAATTCTTGAAGTACTGTACAGTACTGGAGCAAGGTGTAATGAATTAAGAAATATCAACCTTTAAGATATTAATTTTGATGAGAGAACAATTGTTATCCGGTCTGGTAAGGGAAATAAGGATAGGATGGTTTTGTTGAGCGAGCGGGCCAATACTATTTTGAAGAAATATGTGAATTCAAAGAGGAATGAGACTTTGGAAAAAACTGCAAGTAAAAGACCAATCACTACTGATGCAAAGAAGGCAGTATTTCTCAGTAACCGTGGCCAGAGAATCGCAAATCGTACAATTCAGCATTTTATCTCCCAATTGAGCAAGGAAACCGGTGTGAAACACACCACTCCACATATGTTAAGGCATTCATTCGCATCGCATCTTGTGATGAACAATACCAACATAAGAGTAGTTCAGAAATTACTAGGGCATGCAAGCCTAGATACTACACAAATTTACGCAAATATCAGTGATGATTTCCTCAAGAAAGAATTTGATAATTCGTTACCTTTGAGGTAATTTTTAGTAAAAGTATTACTTTTTTTTAAATTATATTTTTTAACAGGTTGAGATTATAACTCATTTAATAAATTAAAAAATGAAATTCAGATAAATAATCAAATTGTATTCTATTATTTTATTTTTATAATATTAGTATTTTTTATCGATAATAAAATATATATAAGATATTGATATAATTATTATACAGAGATAATCTTGTATTATTTCTTAGGGATCTAAACTCTCCCCCGAAAAAAAATTTTTTGAGAGATAACACACATCTCTCAAACCATTTACAATTAAAATAACAAATCACACTATAACTACTCCATTGAATGTGTTTTAATACTCTTGGCTTTTCCCATTATTGCTTCATTAATATATCTCCACAGCTATTGCACCTGTATAATCCCCTGTGTACTCTGTTTGCCTTTCTTACAGTTCAACAGTTGAAACACGAGGCGTAGCTCTCATCTACAAACTCAATGTTAATACCATGATTTTCCTCAGAAGTAAATTGTATAATTCATACATCCAACTATTTTTCAAATAAAATTACAATCCTTCTTCAAAATATAGATCAATCATGGTGGATAAAAGGTCATCCTGAATAATTTTATATTTTTTAGGTTTTATTCGTTGAATATAAGATTCTATTTTCTTATGAAGATTATCAATCTCCTCAAATTCAATCGCTTCTAAATTCTCATTTGAGTGAATTAGATAGGTGAATTGGAATTTTCCCTCGAATTTAAATATGAAATTATAATTCTGGAATTTAAATCCATTCAATTGTTGTCCTTTTTGATTGATAAAGGCTTCTGAGCCTAATGTAACTAGTGCAGATAGAAAGCTGGAGAAAAGAGAGCCAAATTCATTATCTCCTGTTGTATTATGTGTTGGGTTCTCAAGAATATTCTGCTTCAATTTGGAGAATATTGGAATTGATTCAAATGCAATGAATACTCCTTGAAGCTCTATATTACCGGTATGCTCCACATTATGATCCTGTTTAAGAATATCAGTCACGAATAGTTGTATTTTCTTCATATCTGATGGTGATTTGAGTAAACTTGTCACCTTGAGGCTTTCCTTGTATTTATCTATCGATACCTCCACTTGATTGATAAGTTCCTTGGCAATTATCGGTTTATTCAAGAAATGGTTGATCTTTCCCTCATTCAGTGCTCTTTTTATGGTATCATATTCCAGATTACCTGTCAATAGAATTATTGGGCTGAATGGGTTGAATTTATTTACTTTATTTGATAGTCTGACACCATCTTTCTCTCCCTCTTTCAGATCAAAATCCAGAATAATTGTGGCAAACTCTTTATTCTCAAGTAATGCCTCTGCATCGTGTGTGTTATTTGCTGTGAACACATCGTAATTCTTACCCAATATTAGTGATATGGACTGTGTGATGTCAACATTGTCATCAACGATTAATACATTATATCTTTCACCTAAGCCCTTCAATTTAATACAAGATAAATTCGTAAAATAATAATATTTAATTGCTTGTTTAGCAAATTAAATTTAAAGTTGAAAATACTTGTTTTCTTGAGATTGAATAAATTTGTTCTTAAAATAGTAATACACCTGATATAATCTTAATCTGTGAAATATGATTTATTTAACTCAGCAATACTAAATAATAAATAAGTAAAATACTGATTTGAGTATTTTTCCTATTTTTTAATGCAATTATTGATAAAATATTATATCCTCATATAATACATTGTTGCTTTATTCACCAAAAAGTATGAAAAAATTTCATTCCTTATCTTCCAAAAGAGACTTGTTTCGTTGAATTTTTAATAGACTACTAATTATATGATTTGTAAATAACCGAGAATATCGGTTTATAGTCTATAAAAAGGCGATATTATGATGGTAAATGAAATAAATATACGTATAAGTGGTCAGAATGGTGACGGGATCTTTTCTTCTGGAGAGACTCTGGCCAAGATCTGTTCACGATCTGGTCTGGTTGTACATGGTAGTAGAAGTTACCAATCAATCATCAGGGGAGGTCATGTCTCATACAGTGTGAGAGCTGCTAATCATGAGGTAAGAGCACCTGCTGATTATATTGATGTATTGATTGCACTACGAGGTGACAGTTTCCTGGTAGATGTTCCATTGATGATGAAAAGTGGTGGAATAGTATTATTCGATTCAAAAGGAAGCAGGATTAAAAATACAGATGCACCTGATGGAGTAATTCTTGTTGATATGCCTGCATCTGAGATCGCATCACGTTTCTCTGATCTGAAAATAATGATGAATACCGTCTTGGTTGGTGCATCAATTGCATTGTACAATCTTGATTTATCAATATTCACAGATTTACTTGCACATACATTCGTAAATAAGAGTGCTGAGGTTATCTCCACTAATATCTCTGCTGCAGAGGCTGGATACAAATGGGCAAAAGAGAATGTTAAATTAATTGAACATGATATCACCTTCACAACTGGCACTGAGACTATATTTCTTGGAGGAAATGAAGCATTGGCATTGGGTATGCTGAATTCTGGACTACAATCTTTTGCATACTATCCAATGACACCTGCAACTCCCGTGGGACTGTGGTTATCCAAATATGGACCAATGTCTGGATGTACAGTTAAGCAGATGGAAGATGAGATAAATGTGGCTAATTATGCAGTGGGTGCAGGATATGCCGGTGCAAGATCTGCTTGTGCAACATCTGGTGGTGGTTTTGCACTGATGACAGAGGCAATTGGATTTGCAGCAATGATTGAAGCGCCAGTAGTGTTTATAGAGGTAGCAAGAGGTGGACCTTCAACTGGATTACCAACCAAGACTGAGCAGGGTGATTTAAATCAGCTATTCGGAGCTTCTCAGGGTGATTTTCCTAGAGCAATTATTGCACAGACTGGGGTGAAAGATGGTTTCTATCTTGGTCATGAGGCATTGAATATTGCAGAGAAATACCAGATACCCGTATTGATCGCTTCAGATCTATATATGGGTGAGCATTTTGAGACCCTTGAGGATCTGGATTTTGATAAAATACCAATTGAGAGGGGGAAACTGATTATGGATACTATTCCAGAGGATCAGAGACCATACAAGAGATATATTGATACTGAGGATGGTATATCCCCAAGGACTATTCCTGGTGTTGAGGGTGGTCAGCATGATGCAGGCTCTGATGAGCATGATGAATTTGGTAATCTGGTATCTGATAGACGGTCTGGTTATCCAGAGGCAATCGAGGTAAGAATTCAGCAGATGAAGAAAAGAATGAAAAAGATGGACTATCTGTTGAAAGAACTTCCAGCACCACAGGTAGAGGGTGCTTCAGCAGATGAGGCAAAGATACTGGTTGTTGGTTGGGGTTCCACTCTTGATACAATTAGAGAGGCTAGATCACAGCTGGAGAAAGAGGGTGTTAAGACTGCACAGCTACACATAAAATATGTACTACCATTCCATGCAGATGAGGTAAAAGAAATTCTCAATACATACAATGACAAGGGTGTCAAGATACTGATGGTTGAGGCAAACTTCACCGGTCAGATGGCAAGATATATCAGAGCCGAGACCAGTTTTGAGATAAAGGAAAAATATCTGCGATATGAGGGTGAGAATATGCTGCCAAGAGAGGTTCTTGCAGCTATGAAGGAGGTATTATAATATGACTGAAATTACTAATCTAGAAATAACTTCAAAAGATTGGAAAGTAGATGTAAAGCCCACCTGGTGTCCAGGTTGTGGTCATTTTGGAGTACTTTCCGCTGCAAAGAAAGGAGTGATCGATGTACAGTGGCTACCACATAATACTGTGGTTGTATCGGGTATCGGTTGTTCTTCCAACATTCCACACTTCATGGGTGGATATGGTATCCATACATTGCATGGTAGGGCAAATCCAGTTGCAGAGGCAATCAAACTCAGCAATCCAGATCTGAATGTTATTGTTTCCGGTGGAGATGGAGATGGTCTTGGAATAGGTCTCGCAGGCTTTGTACATGCAGCACGTAGGAATTTTGATCTGACATATATTGTTATGGATAATCAGGTATATGGATTGACAGTTAATCAGACATCTCCAACATCAAGTATTGGTAGAGTTACCCGATCTACACCCTATGGTAATATTGAGAGACCACTCAATCCAATTATGATGGCATTGGCTGCTGGAGCCACATTTGTTGCAAGAACACTATCATCAGATGGTAAGCATTTCCAGGAAGTTGTCAAGAAAGCTATGGAGCACAAGGGTTATTCATTTATTGATGCACTCTCTCCATGTGTTACATTCAACAGGGTTAATACCAAGGATTACTGGAAGGAAAGAGTATACAGACTAGAGGATACTGATTACAAGCCAGATGATTTCATGTCTGCGATGTCAAAAGCACAGGAATTTGGTGATAAGGTACCAATTGGAGTATTCTATCAGGAAGATACAAGTCTTTATTCTGATATGGATGAGACAAACAAACGTGTTAAGAATGTGGTCAAGAATGGTGCACATAAGCTGACTGCAGAGACAAGAGCTAAAATAATCAAAGATTTTGTATAATGAGCAAATTAAAGTTATGAAATATATTAAATATTAATTCAAATTAAATGGCAATAAGAAACAGTATATAACATTTAATGAGCAAATTGAATCATGGAATTGCGTAAAGTTGCAAAGAAAGATCATTCAAAAGTAATAAATTCTCTTTCACATCAATACTCAGCAGAAGAATTCTCAGATATACAGGATAATTTCAATATGTATTTTGAAGAAGGAAGTCATCTCTATGCATTTTATGAGGGTGAAGATATAATTGGGTTCACAGTGGTTTCAATATATGCAGAAGCTAAAAAAATATTGGAACTAGTACTTGATGAGTTTTATTTCAATGAATCATTGGCTAAGATTGTTAGTGGCAATAATTTTGTATCTGAGATAAAAAAACTGAATAAGCAGATAAAACCTGAGAGAATGGAGATACTGGTCACACAGGATATAGCATGGTTTGGCAAAATTCTATCTGAAGCAGGTATGATCTGTGAGAGCATTAAACTTGAGAAAGTATTACCTAATCAGAAAAATCTTGTTGATGTGCTTGAGCTTATTAAAGATAGTATTCCCTTAGACAGTGTGGGAGAGGAAAGAATAGTACAGGTACTATTTGAGAGGGGAGATGAGTACAAAACAGAGCTAATAGCCTCTAAGGATGATGTAATTATTGAGGAAGGTTGGACTGCAATAATGGTTATTTTATCAATAGAGCCAAGAACACAGCAGATACAGCAGATCATAGAACAATCCAATCAATTGATAAATTGGGATGATTATGAAATAACGTATATTTTGTGATTGAATAATTCTATGTAATTACTAGATTGTGAAATTCATATATGATTATTAAAGCAATATTTATTATCTTAGAGACGAATATTGACAAATGAGTAAAGAAGATAAGAACAATCACTGGGCTGTCAGAGTTGCAAAAGAAGCAATAGACAGGTTTGGAGATCAACAGGTGGTCTGTTCTGGTTGGAGTCCTTCAGGCGTATATCATTATGGAAATTCCAAAGAAGCAATCACTTGTAATGCTTTTCACAAAGAATTGATAAATCTAGGTAAATCCTCTAGATTTGTATTCGTTGTGGATGATATTGATCCATTGAATAAGATTCCACATGAGTTGAAGAAATATACAAATCAGTTGAGGCCATATATTGGTCATCCGATGAATAAAGTACCTGATTTTACAGAGACAAAAAGTAACTATGCAGATTATTTTGCAAGTGCTGCTGTGGAGGCATTTGATAAATTCGGATTTGATGTGGAGATAGTCTATGTATCTGAATTGTATGAACAGGGAAAATATGATGATGCACTGAAGATATATATGGAGAAAGAGGATAAATTACAGAAACTGATCGAGAGCATCACAGGATCATCACTGGCATCTTTGATAAATATAATCTGTGATAACTGTGGTAAAATAGCAACTGCAAATATAACCCGGGTAGAAGGAGAGACTTTCCATTATAGATGTGAATCACACAGACAATTCAGAGGATGTGATCATGAGGGTAGTACCACAATTGATGCACATAACTGGAAACTACGTTGGAGACTAGATTGGCCTGCAAGACAGAGATTTTTGGGTGTGACAATAGAACCCAGTGGCAAAGATCATTCAGTACAGGGTGGAAGTGTGGATACTGCACTCGCCATTCACGAACATATATTTGAGGATAAATTACCAATACTGGAGAGATTTGGATTCATCACCATCAAAGGTCAGAAAGTTTCTGGTAGTAAGGGTGGTGCATTGGCAGCTCGTGATATTTCAGATATCATGCCATTCTCAGCATATCTTTTTCTCAATTACCGTGCGGATTTACTGAAAGATATAAATTTCAATCCTGGAACTGTGGAGTTTGCCACTCTGATAGATGATTTTGACAGGGCAAGATTGGCATTGAAGGGAGTTGAGGTTGCAGGTACTGAGCAGGAGTTGAGAAAGTTGAAAGTGGCTGCAGATCTTGCAATGAATGAAAATGAGAGAAAGGTTACACCGTCCTCTTTCAAATATTCTGAACTGATATTATTGTATCAGATTGCACTCAGAAATGTGGATGCCACTTTATCAAAGATCTCTGATAGGTTGGATGGTAGTCAAGAACAGGTAGATGAGATAAAGGATAGATTAAGAACTGTTGATAAATGGCTAGATACATATGCTCCTTCAAATATGAAATTTGAATTTATTCTGGAGAACAAAGATGGTCTTGAGCAGTATTGGACAATTGAGATCAAACAATTATGGTTGGATACTCTTGAGAATGTAAATGATGATTTTGATGAGGTGGAATTCACAACCCTGTTGAGAGAAAATGCATCAAAACTTGATATTAATCCAAAAGAGATATATCCACCATTCTACCACATGATTATTGGTTCTGCAAGAGGTCCAAATGCGGCAAAGCTAATTCAGGTATTTGGTAGGAAAGTAATTCTTGATAGAATTAATTCAATCAAAGTATGACAAGAGAGTCAAATTATTCAGTCTTGTACATTTAAATTATCTTGTAGATATTTATCTTCCCGCAAAAGAAAATCCCCTACCTGAGTGTTGATCCAGAAAGGACAAGTTGACAATAGGTCTAAATATTTAATTAATTTTTTCTAACTTATCGACGAAGACTTTAATTTAAGACGATTTAATTGAGAAATTAATGACTAATTTATTTGCTACGAGTACAAAACTCAGTCTATTATTAATTGTATTCTATGGAGCAATAACAATATATCGAACAAAGATCAAATCCAAAGGTTCTATCAAAGATAGTGAACGTATGCATCGTTTTCTGATAACAATATCCGGTATTTTGATAGGTCTGAGTATGAATACTTTTGACAACACAATGGAATTCTATCAATCCAATTCAAGAGATCTTTATTTTGGAATTCTGATGGCAATTACTGGAATAATTGGTATTGCACTTGGTAAATACTATCTACAATCAACTTTCTATACACCTTTAGAAAATATATCTGAATTCTCAGCAGAATTTGGAACAAAATTTATCGGTGCTAGACTTCCTGTATCTGGAGTGATTGAATTGCAGAGTTTCTCAACGCGGTTCAACACAAATGCACTCAGTTTGGCTCATAAAATATCTGAGACAGAGATACAATTGGATAAGCTCAGACGTTCTGTAAGCTCTCAGATAGATGTTTTTGGTAAATATAGCAGTGATATAAGTGAACTCAATGGATTGATGAGCAGGAGCAATTTCATACTGGACTCATATACTGGTAATGTATCAGAATTGCAGAATACCACCAATACTTTCATCAAATGGTATGAATCAACACAGGAGAATCTTGGTGAGTTATTGCAGGATCTGAAATCATTGACTGATCTTGGGAATCTTATTGCAGTTAATGCAGCAATAGAATCTGTAAATATGGAGGTTGAGAATCCTGGCTTCACAATGATTGCAGAGAAATTACATGATCTATCAAAATCACTGGAGGCAAGACATGATTCTCTACAACGTTTCCTGATTGATATGACCAATAGGTATAATGAGTATAGGACAAATATTGAGAGAATAATAAAAGATTCTTCAGAACTTGTGGGAGAATCTGAGGGAATAACCTCTGATATTGATAGTATTCTGAAAATAGTCAATACATTTGATAGAGATTTATCAACAAATAATGATCAGATAAGAAATTCACTCAACAATATAATAAGTACGCTACCTGATGCATTCTGAGTGATTTGACAAACTTTAGAGCCCTCTCTGTTAAATAAATTATTACTTCTAAAAAGTTGTCATTGATTGGAGATCACTGTATCTAAAAAATTATTTTATTTCAATTTTTTATCTATATCAGTTGAATTAATTCAATAGTTTACTTTTTAAACCATGTATTTTTCACCTATTTTTTTCATTCTTTTTGTTATTTAGTTAAAATTTAAATTTATATCATTAATTCAAGTTGATAATGATGACAATGTGAACAACAATACAATAGTTTATAAATTAAACTTAGTATATATTATTTGTACTGGGATAAAATTCCCATAACCGAGGTAAATTACAATGAACAAACCTGTACATCTAACTGAAGCGACATTTGATCAGTTCATAGCTGATAATAAAATGGTAATTATTGATTTCTGGGCAACTTGGTGCCGTCCATGTCAGATGGTAGCTCCAATCCTTGATGAATTAGCACAAGAACATGCTGATGTCATTGCAATTGGAAAAGTAGACACTGATAATGAGAGAGGCCTTGCAGGAAAATATGGTGCAACCAGCATTCCAACCTTCTGGGCATTCAAAGAGGGTAAGCCAGTAGGAAGATTCGTAGGTGCATATCCAAAAGCACAATTCCAGAATATCATTGATCAGCTAAAAGAACTTGATATGGCAAAAGTCGAGGCTGAAGCAGCTGAAGCAA
>JAJRQD010000143.1 GCA_024280435.1 archaeon
AATATAATCAACAGTTCACACATCAGTTGGGTAACATCCCAATTGTAAAAGTATTCAATGTGTGAAAACACATTGATATAATCAAAATAGTGATACTAATATCGAACTAAATAATCTTTACACGATTTCTGACAGAGCCATTATTTCCATAAATAGTTGAAAATTAGTTTAATATCAAGGAATAAATAAACGATTGATTGAAATTATTTTAAACGATTATTGGACCATTATACTATCAATTTAAACGACCTTATTTTTATAATATCGATAATTTTTTCAATATGGAATTGTGAATAAATTATTACTAACACTTCATTGTTTATTATTTATTCACAATTATCAATATGTGATTATTATGAAAATCAGAATGATAAATACAGAACAAGAACTAAGAAAGGAAATAGCTAGGATCTATAATGATAAAGAATTGAAACCATATCAACAGGGAATGTTACTAGATATGATTCTAAGTAAATATAACGCAATATTAAATGAAGAAGCATATTATTGGGAGATTTATGATCTGACAAGGGATGAGGTGAAATTATTAAAATCTACAAAATTTCAATTGGGCAGGTATCCTTTTAGTACCTGCAAAATTAATACTCAAAGTACTTTTTATAAAAGAGGTGTAAAAATTGTAAATCAAGTATTAACAAACAAGGTGGAAAATAGATTTGTACTGAATAATTGGATAAAAGAGGCTATTGGATTTTTTGAGATCTCATCTCATCAATTTCCAGAAGCAATTGGAACCGAATTAAAATTGTATGAGTGGGATTTGAATATTCTAAATGGATTATTAATTGATTTTCGTAGAAGTACATGGAATCGTTACTACAAAATCATATCAAAAAGAATTGATTTAGATAAAGATGAATTATTTGTGGTGAGAGATAATTTATATCATTCAATAAATGAGATTGAAACAATACTCAGACCACATTACAATTTACAATCATTTGTGGACGAATATAAAAATATGGAGATTATAGAATTATTACAACCCAATATGATTAAATACGTTTTAGATGAGGGGATGAATTCTATTAAATTTGACATAAATAATATACAAGAAAGAATAGAAGAGAATATAATTGATAGAAATTCATCTGTATTACTATCTGTTATTAAAAAATATATGCAGAAACCACTTCAGAAAAGAGTAGAAGAGGTTACAATTGAAAAATTTAATGAATTTGAGAATAATCTTGAGTTAATTAAGCAAGCATTATTATTACTGAAATGTGAGGTTGACAATCCATCTTCCAAAGTTCCAAAATATATCTCAAATTATTTAAAAATAAATATGCTGGATCCTGATTTTGTTGGCAAACATAGTTTAACCTTTGAGGATAAAGATATATTTACAATTGTGGTAATACTTGAGGAAATTCTATCCGGGATATTCGAAAATTCTATAAATCCATATTTTAAAGATCTATTTTCTAGTATATTCAGAGATGAAAATTCAATGACAACATCTCAAATAATAAAAAGTTGGGTTCAAAATAATAAAGGATCAAATATGTATAATTTAAAAGATATGATCATGAATAGTTCAAAATTAGGTATTGATGAAAAATCCTATGGAGAGGGAATTGAGACATTTTTAAATTATAATTGGGAATATAAAATATATTCAAAATCTATCTTTCAAATGAAAAAAGTATTTTATCCAGAATTTAAAAATAGATTACTTAAGCAATTGAATGAATTGCGAGATATTTTTAATACATTGTATTCAAAGCTGTATAAATCATTCAAATTAAACATGGCTTCTAAAATTGAAGTCAGTAGAAATTATAATACTGAGGATTTAATTTTTTTCAATGAATATCTACATTTTCTTCAATTAAAAGCTGAGGATAAAATTACAGCTTATAAATTCTTACCATCAATGGATTTTGAATTAAGAGAATTAAGTATAAACTTTTTTGGAATAGATATTTTTAGTAAAAATAGATATAATCTCAGCAACAGACCACAGTTAAAACAACTCGCTCTTGGTTTTCAATATATGTATCAGGAAATTGTTACTGATTTAAAATTAGATTGTGAGAACATTTATTGGCATTCAGATGAATTTGTCAATGCAATTTAGAGGTATTATTATGTGTAATAAAGAAATCCTGAGAAGAAAATGGTTAATTGCCAATCCTACTATTAAAGTTGATGAGCTTGTATTAAATACAGATGTACATACCAATACTGGTTATAAGATCTTATCAGATAGTAAAAAATTATTAAAAACTAAAAAAATATCAGAGAGAACAGTTACTACCGGAATTTTTTGTCACTATCAAACTCTCAGATAATTTGGATTTAGATAACTTATTAGCATCACTTATCGATGATGAATTATTAACTTCAAAATACTGTACACATAATTATGAGGATTGTAGTTGTTCTTATGTGATTGAAACTATCACTGGTGAGATTATCATTACAAGTATTGATTATTTGATGAATTCTCATTCTTTACTACTAAGAATTTTAATCACTAATCCTGATGTTCAAAAAGAAATAATACAATCGATAAGCCAAATCGCATCAGGTCCAATAATCATTGAATCAATACTAACTATGTTTTAGCGATTAAATTCTAAATGTTAAATTATAACAATATCACAGTGAAATAATAGCATTATCTGAAGGATTTATTCCTTATATTCAATATTATTCCTCTTTAATGTTGTTTCTAACCATAATTGTATTATTATATTTTTCTCAATAATATTCCATTAAAGCAATTTTTAAGAATTATTCATTATCAACGTTTGAACTATCAAATATCAATAAATTCTCTTTTTTGTATGAAAGTATCATACAATGAGCAATTATTACTGTAATTTATTCATATTTGGGTTATTGAAATATCACAAAAGAAAAACCTATGGTAAATTGATAAATTTAATAAATATGTATTATATCCAGCTATCAATTTGTTTTTCTGTATTTTATACTATATTTCATCTATACAACTTTTCCCCCATTGACTCCATAGAGTACATATGAAATATATTCTTCACCTGATTCTGTTTCATCATAATTCGCATATAATCTGAAAATATAATTCCCAACTTCTGTTGCATTCAAAGAGATTGTTTCATTATCAATATCTGGAGAATTATAATACCAATTATCCTCAATCAATTCATATGTTAGCTCATCATCCTTATCATTAATATCTGTAATCTCTACTACTAATTTCAGATCAGATTTTTCACTATAACTGGATCCAGGGTCTCCATTTTTCAACGGTTTAAGTTCATATTGTGCTTCACCTGTTAACTTAAAAGTAAAAGTATCTCCCTCTGAAAATGCAGCAGAAGAAATATTTGATGTTAATAGAATTATAATAAATGTGAATAGTAATTTGTAGTATCTCATAATGTTTCCTCCTTTCTGAATCTTCTCAACACAGGTATTGCAATGAATAAAGATAACACTGAATACAGTTCAAATCCAGGTGCAGTCAATGAGGCTATTGCACCAGTTCCTGAAAATATTTTCTCTTCTAATCTAGAATATATTTCAAGCTCATCAGTTATAACATTGTATTCTACAAAATTTGAATATTCTTGAAGAACACCATCTTTATCATATTTAACAGTTGTTTTTACAATATATTTATCATAATTGAGCCATTTTATATCACCATCATCATTTTCAACTGAATATTCAAGTACATTTGTGAGATCGAGCTCAAAAGTCCATTCAAACCTGTCATCTGTGAACTCATCAGCTGCATCAGCTGCAGTTTTTGCACCCATAAAGTCCAAACTATCAGCTTCATCAAAAAAATCTTCAAAAGTTGTGGAATTATTTATTTCTTGATCCAATAGGTCCTCAAAATTTGATTTTGCCTGATCATTTAATTTGTCAAAATTTTCGGGATTTATGAAATATTGATAGTTCAAATATATTGAAAAAAATGAATAATGCCCATCAGTTTCTAAAACAATAAATTTTACTAAATTATCCCCGTAATATGTTGCATTGAATGATTTTCCTTCTTCCAAATATAAATTTCCACTTGTACGTGCATATTCAAGGTCAATTAATTGATCTGTTTCATCAATATTATCAATCGTAAATTCAATTGGAATTTCTTGGTTAACAATAAAGTTAGTAATAAGATCACCATTTATTTGTTTTGAATTTGATTCAATTTCATTAGTTTGTGTGAATGAATAAAGATCTCCTTCTTGCCACGGAACGGAGGCACCAGATGTATTTGTTGTGTTTATTAAGAGGAATATTAAAATTATTCCAGTAGTTATTTTAGTATTTTTCATAAGGATCAACCTTAGGTGTTTTAATTATTTTTAATTTGCTATTTTAATATAACTACTGTGAAATATTTAATTTGAAATCAATCACTATCTGATTTACCCGATTTTTCATCATCTGATTTACTAGATTTATTAGTATCCGATTTACCCGATTTAATTTTCTCAAGATTATTTATCTCATTGGTTAATTTTTCTTTTTCAACTTTAAGTTTAGTTAATTCAATTTCTGATTGAACAATAAGATCTAAAGTTGTCTTTTTCTGTTTCTCAATTGTTTCAAGCTCTTCTCGTTGTACCAGAATTTTAGATTGAATATCTGCAATTTCTTCTTTCACCGCAACATACTGATCATTTGAATTATTTAAATCAGTCGTCAATTTATCTAATTTTTCTTCCAGTATAGAAATTTCCTCAACCTTTTCTTGATTAATTTTAACATCTTTTTCATCTATTGAAACCAGTCCAGTAATTTTCTTTGCCTCTGCAATTGCATCAATCAATGCAAGCCTCTCCAATTTAGCTTCTGTAACAATTTGTGATAGTTCATTATCACTTACAACAGATTGCCTTTCTCTGACATTGATAACAGGTTTATCAATTTTCTTATCATTTGAAGTTTCTGTCTGTTCTATTTTTCGAGGCTTCACTTCATAGTCTTCAACAGAAGCACCGAAAAGACCCTTGATCTTTTGAATAATTCCTGGGAAGAAGCCTAAAATCTCCTCTTCCTCATCATATTCATAGTCATACTCATAATCATCTTCTTCATATTCATATTCTTCCAGCTTGAAAAATAAACTTATCAAGCCGATTAAACTACCAAAAAGAAGCATATAGTAGCCAAATAAATATTCAAAAGTTATTGTGGTGGTTAGATCAAATCCATCTATTCTTCCATTGAATATAAGATCTCCCCTCCTATCAATCTCTAGACTGGATACAGTTGCTATTATTCTTTTACTAAATAATATCAATAGTGATAGTATGAGCAAAAAAGAATTTAAAATAATAGAAATTATTTTTATTTTGGATGATTCTGAAAATGCAGGTACTGCAAAATTAAGAAACATAAATATTATGGTCATCAGTATAATTACTGTCAGAATGATTGCAGCCATTGTTAACAGCAGGGTGATTGAGGAACTCCTTGATATATCAAATTCACCTGTATCTGGATTGTAATTCACATTTCTGTATCTCATATCAAATATTTCAACATTTAACATCGTGGTAGAGTAATCAGCCTCTGCATTAGCAGGTTTACCATCATCCCATTCCAATTCAATATCTAGAGATAATATTGGTGTGAAAATTACCATTATCAAGAATAATACTGAAATAATTTTAGAAGCCAAGATTAACTTATTTCGATACATAACGATTAAATTATTTAATTAGATTAAAAAGTTAACTTTTTTTATTTTTTTTAATGATATATTTTTCAATATAATTATAATATCATTTGTATATTACTTTTTTATTTAAAATTGATATAATCATTACTCTTTGCAATTTGGCTATAAATGGCCAGTAAAGATGATAATAATAGAGTAAATAATCCAATAAAATAAGTAAACCAAAAACTCGAATATAATTCTAATTCTTCTGATCTCAATAAATATTCAATATTTTTACTGCGATTAATGCTTACATCAAAAATTAATCTAATTATTAGTTTTAAAACTAATAATATCATTATCAAAATTATAAAGAAAATATTTGAAATGTATATTGCTCTATTTATTATGTTTGGATTGATTTTATCATGTTTGTATTCTTTTAATATCATCGCAACCATTGCAACTAATGCCATCAATAACATTACATTCTCAAAAAATGAAAGAAAATTATTAATTCCTCTATCTCTAGTGACATCAAAGCTGTTTGATGCAAAATCAAATTGCAATAATTTAAATTGAGACCCAAAGAATTCAAGACTTAACATTGTAATAGAATAAAAATCCTCTGCATTTTCAGGTTTGCGACTTCCCCATTCCATTGACATATTGATTTTGAATATTGGAAGGAATAAACTGATAAACATCAATATTACAGAGGTTATCCTTATTATTCTAATATGTTCTTGTTTCATAATTATCAAAGATAATTTTTTAATATTAAATATAACCAATAATTTTGGATATTATACTAAATTTTTAAGTAAAATCTTGATACTAATTTTTTAGAAATTAATGGGATAGCAATTGCCAATATTACAATTGGCATTTCAAAGCCTGGAACTCCTGCAATAAATCCAGATAGTCCATCTGTTGAGATCTCAAATATTTCTAATGATGTTATAACAGCACTATCAGTAATTACTTCAGTCTTTGTAATCATTTTAGAATTACTTAATACACCATCATTATCATATTCAACAGATAATGATAGCTCATATACATCATAATCATAGTATTTTGTCTCCTCATCTTTTTCATCATAATATGAGTATGTTACAGCTCCTGAAAAATCAAATACAAATTCATATTTCAATTTTTTATCTGTATCTAATTTATCCTGAGCATCCGCAACAGTTTTTTCTCCCATCAATTCATATGATACTGCTTCATCTAGTAGATCCTCAAATGTAATATCAGATCCATAATACAGAGTTTTATCCTTATCAATTGCATATGAAACCCCTTGATTGAATTCTTCCCAATCAGTACTTGTAAAGAGTCCAAAATTATTTGAAATTCTAACACTTTGTAGGAATTCTGTACCCGATTCTTTTGTGTTGTAACTTGCATATATTCTAAAAAGATTTTTTCCAGCCTCTGTTGCATTTAATGAGAGAGTATCATTATAAACCTCTGGAGAACTATAAGCCCATACTCCCACTAACATTTCATAAGTCAGCACATTCTCTTTTTCATCAACATCGATAATCTCCAAAGAAATCTCATACTCAAATATTTCCTCACTACTCCTTCCTAGATCACCATCCTTTAATGACTTGATTTCATAGGTCTCAGTTTGAGTGACTGAGAATGTATATACCTCACCTTCTGTGATTGCAGATGCAATATTTGATGTTAACAGGATCATTAAAATTGAGAATAGAAGAGTTATTTTATGATATTTCATAATATTTCCTCCTTTCTGAATCTTCTCAGCACAGGTATTGCAATGAATAAAGATAACACTGAATACAGTTCAAATCCAGGTGCAGTCAATGAAGCTATTGCACCAGTTCCTGAAAATAACTTTTCTTCTAATTTTAATTTTATTTCATAATCATTAGTTGTTACAGATGTTTCTACATAAATTGAGTATGACTGAAGCACTCCATCTTTATCATATTCTAAATGTGATTTTGCAATGTATTTATCATAATTATACCATTTTATATCATCAACATCATTTTCAATTGGATATTCAAGTACACTTGTAAGATCTATTTCAAAAGTCCATTCAAATCTGTCATCTGTGAACTCATCTGCTGCATCAGCTGCAGTCTTTGCACCCATAAAGTCCAAACTATCAGCTTCATCAAGTAAATCCTCAAATGTAGTACCATTTTCAAGTTCTTCATCTAGATATTCCTCATAACTTAATTTAGCCTGTTTATTTAAACTATCAAAATTATCTGGATTCAAGAAATAATTAAAGTCAAGATAAACATAGAAAAATTGATATTTTCCATCAAATCCTTCTAACTCAAAATTCAGCATATTAGTGCCAAATCGGGTGGAATTGTAAGAAAAGCCATCGTTCACATATAATTCTCCATTATTCCGTATCATTTCAAGATCAATCAATTCATCAGTCTCATCAATATTGTCAATGGTAAATTCCTGAACATTTTTTTCATACTCTCTTAAGTAACTACTTAATTCACCATCTAATTTTGTTGTAGTGTATTCATATTCACTAGTACCTGTATAAGAATACATATCACCTTCTTGCCAAGGCACAGATGCTCCAGAGGTATTTATTGTGTTAATTAACAAGAGAATAAATATTATCTCTGTTGTAATTTTAATTTTTTTCATAAGCACAACCTTAGATGTTATAAATATTTATTGTTATTTATAAAAATGTAACTAGAGTAATTTGTATAATTTTCATTAAATATTAATGTGATGATTCAAAAATAACACAGACAATTCTAAATTCTAAGTATTGTTCCTTCCCACCAAACACGTAGATTATCAAAATTATTAGTCCTAGCAATTACTCTATGAAGTTTATAATTTGTCTGTACCATAACAATATTTCTCTCAACAGATGTCCATAACATATTCAATTCTATCAGCTCATATATCGATCGTTCGTAGCTCTTGAATTCTCCATACAAATCAACAAGTTTCATTTTTTTCCTGGCACGGGCCAGTATTCTAAGCATCATCATTAACTGAATATAGATTTATAGATTAATAATATTTTAGCTAGCAAGAGAGGTCACCGAAAGTAATAATCCATTCTCAATCCCTATATTATGAATAGACACTAATTCTATTGTAATTTTTTAATCAATAAAGAAATATAAAAGCGAAAGTATTCTATGATAAAAATACTAAATTTATCCATATAATGAAAGAACACCATTAATATCTCCTTCTGATAAAGTTTGCATGAAGGAACCAATATAGTACTCATGCATAGTTGTGAAGGCATCATTTGTGTGTGTCAACCCAAGAACATGTCCTAATTCATGTATAGTTACACTCTGAAAATCAAATGGACCTTTAAAATTCTCTGGAAGCAGTTTACATGAGAATTCAATAGATTCAAATACGTACTTCTCATTAATCACAATTATACTTTCTGCTATTACATCTGTCTGCTCATATGTTTTAATAGATGTTACACCAAGAGCACCTTCATAAATAGGAGTGCCCATTTTTATCAATAGATCTGCATTTGTAGTGGAAGAATACACAAATAGATTATCATCAAGCACATCATTCCAGACTGCAATAGATGCAATTATTTCATCTCTATACGCTTTGATTGATGAATCAATATGGTATGTGATAGGTAAGTCTTTCCATGATAACCCTGATAACTTAAACGTTGTACCATCTTCACAGATATTGTCTGGTATATCCTCAATTGTATTCATACTGTTATAATAAACAATGAATAAGCCAATTGATAAATTAAATATCATTATTGTAGTAAGGAATCTAACCGGTACAGATATAATCAATCATCTCCCTAATTTGAGATTCAAAATCTCCCTTCTGTACATATAAGAAGTCTGTATAACATATGTAAGACCAAAAATCAACATGAAGACAGAGAACATAGATATTTTATCCAAGAAATTATCAACCACAATTGGAAGATTCAATACACTTGGAGAGTTCAGATTTATATTTATCACCTTCAATGATTCATATATTCTCAAAAGAATATACAGGTTAATCAGGTTACCTAACAGATACAATTTTCGCATAAAATAGTAATTTTTATAGAAAAAAACAATTCCAGAGAAATATAAAAATCCTGAAATTGTGAGATAATACCCTGGAATTATTACCTCAATTTCAAAGATAGTTGATATCACATTGATTGTATCAACAATACCTGAAGTATAAATTTGCAGTATACCAAGAAGAGAAGTCAGAACAACTATCCATATCAGATCTCTAGGTCTGTCAAATTGTAAATATCTGTCTTTTTGTTGCTTACCTGTTTCTATATCCTTTAATTTTTTCAGTTCTTCATCAAAATGCTTTCTGGGTTTATCCTCAACTCTATCTTTCAACTCTACTTCGAAGCTAACTCCACAGTGAATACATTTCTGATCACCACTGGATACTTTCTCAAAACAATTGAAACAGAGTTTATTTGTCATTATAATCAACTATTTTATTTTCCAAATAAAATTATGGTTTCAAATGTCGAAATTCGATTAAATTAGTGATAAAATTAATGATAAATCAATTTACATATGATATACTTTTGCCATAATTTTCCACTCTCCATTCAATTTGTACAGTGAAAAATGATCAACTGCATATAATTTATCATCAATAAAAAGATCAAGCAATATAGTTGCAAATGATTTGTGTATTTGAACTGAATTTACCGTATGTGATACATTACGATCCTCATACAGCTTAGGATTGATCGATTTCCTATCCTCAATCATTGTGATCCATTCTTGTATTCTCATGATCCTAATACCATCTTTCTCTTTGAGAAACATAGAGAATTCGGGATGAAAAGAACGTTCTATCATTTTTCTATCTCCTTTTCTATGAATTCCATCAATATAACTATACTCAATTATTTCAAGTATCTCATTATAATCGTTCATTTTTTAATATTGGTATATGACTTGAAAAACTGATTGACAATAAATTGTTAAAATGTAATAATCTAATGTGGTAAATGTAAGTTATATTCTGAAAAAGTTTAAAATGAATATTCGGTATATTTTCTATATTAATAGATGAGAGAATAATATGAAGAGGATAAAAATCAACGCAAAGATTATTACAATTACTTTTTTATTGTTGCTAAGTCCTCTTGTGATATTAAACTCTATTAATTTAAATGTTCATGAACAAGATATTATTGATAATACGGAGAACTATCTGCAAACAATTGCATTTGCTAAAAGGTCACATATTAATGATATATTAGATAATGCAAGAGAGCATATTAATCTTGTCAGTAGTAGAACATTTCTGCGAAGATCATTATTTAATTACTATACAAATAATTCTGATGATATAATTAAGAACATAAATTCTATAATAATAGATGCAAAACAATCAACATCCAGCTTTATATCAATTTCAATAATTAACATAAATGGAAGTATTATCTCATCAACAGATGATACTATCTCAGGAGATGTTTCTGAGAAAAAATATTTCATAGAGGGTTTAAATCATACGGAAATCCATGATATATATCTATGGAATAACCATCCAGTGATGATCACATCAAGTCCGTTGATATTTAACAATGTTACAATTGGAGTGGTAATGGCTGTTAATTCAATGACTGATATAATGAGTATAACAAATGACTATCGGGGCTTGGGCAATACGGGTGAGGTGGTTCTGGCAAAATGGACTGATAATTTGGATGCAGTTGTGTTAAATGAACTGAGATTTCTTGCAAACAGTTCACTGAGAAAAATATTACCCAAAGAAAATACTGATCTTCCTTTAATCAAAGCATTAAATGGAGATGAAGGTTTTTATGAATTTGCAGTTGATTACAGAGGCAAAGAAGTTCTTGTATTTGTATTGAACATAGTATCTGTAAATTGGGGTCTACTGGTAAAAATTGATAGAGAAGAGGCAATATTACCAATTAATGAACAGAGGATCACCACATTTATTCTATCAATAGTATTGATTGTAATAATATCATTATCATATATCATGATAAATCGATTCATGGTGAAACCATTATCCAAATTAACTGAGATGGCCAATGAGATCAGTATGGGCAATCTAGAAGCATCAACAGAGATCAGATCAATCAATGAGATTGAGATACTTGCCAATACATTAAATGATATGGCACATGCGTTGTTAGAAGCAAATATAGAACTAGAGATGTCTAGTAAAGCTTTACAGTTAAGTGAGGAAAAGTTACGGCAAGCTACTAAAATGGAGGCTATTGGTAGACTTTCAGGTGGTGTGGCACATAATTTCAACAATATACTAACTGCAATCATTGGATATACAGAACTTCTGAGACTATCAATTACAAATAAAGAAGATTTGGAATATCTCAAAGAGATATACAGAGCAAGTATAAAAGCAAAGGATGTGACATCAAAACTATTACTTCTAAGTAAAAAACAACAGTTGAAAAAAGAAGTATTTGATGTGAATGAGAATATATATGAGTTACTACAACTACTAAATAAGCTGATTGGGGATAATATAGATCTTATAACAAAATTCAATAATAAAAAATGCTATGTATATACTGAGAAGAACCAATTTGAACAGATTATCATGAATCTGGTGATTAATTCCAGTCAAGCAATGACAGGTGGGAAAATAGTAATTGAAACAAAGATTGTGGAGGAAATAGTGAATCATGATAAAGACATCATCTATGGTAATTTTGTTGAGATAAAAGTGATAGATAATGGTACAGGTATTTCAGATAAAATAATTGATAAAGTATTTGACCCATTCTTCACCACTCGTAAAGACGGTACTGGACTTGGTTTATCTGTAATTCTAGGTATTGTTAAACAGAATAATGGTTATATCAGAGTTGAAAGTACAGAAGGTGAGGGATGTACAATGATTGTGTCATTACCCGTATCCGAGATCTCACCTGAAGATAAGGAAAAGTTGGTTACTGATGAAATTGTTGAAATTGCGGATAGGAGCATAAATATTGTGGTTGTTGATGATGATAAGAGTATACTGAATCTGATAAAGACGATTCTTATAAACAATGACTTCAGTCCTTATGTAACAGATGATATTGAATATGTCAAAAAATTAGATGAGAAAATAGATCTTTTGATCACAGATATAAGCATGCCAGATATATCTGGTATAGAATTATCCAAAATATTGATTGAGCAGAATAGTGAGATGAAAACTTTGTTCATATCTGGTTTCTCGCAGAAGGATCTGAAATTGGATGATAGATCTGATTTTCTTGCAAAACCATTCAGTATATCACAACTACTGACAAAAATTAACAAAATGTTCTAGAACTTTACTTTGAACAATAGAATTCAATTTTAAATGAAAAAAATATACTATCTCTATAATAATATAAATATCATAGTATACACCATATATTTGTGAGAGTATGTCCAATTTGTCTTACAAACATGAAGACAGGTATATGTAACAATTGTATTCTTAATATTCAGAAATGTATTCTATGTTTTCAAAAATTAGAAATTGGAGATGAAGTATTGCAATGCAAAGAATGTCTAAATATCGGTCACATAGAACAGTTCAAAGGATGGTTAAAAATAAAAAAAGTATGTCCAATATGCAGAGAAGAATATCATAAAAGCAAATTTCAATCATTATTAATTGAGAAAGATACAATTTCTATTAATTATAAACAGATGTTGAATCTGTTTGGAAGAAGAGAGGAAATATTTGATGAGTTCTCATTCAAATTACAATTCTATGATTTTCAATCTACATTGGTGAGATCTCTATCAAGTACACTCAAAAGGAAAGATAGACATCTATTGATCTCTCCACCCGGCTCGGGTAAGACTATCATCGCTCTGGCAGTTGCACGAGCACTTGGAAAACATACA
>JAJRQD010000144.1 GCA_024280435.1 archaeon
TTGAATTTATTAATCTTGGATTACTTTATTCCAGATTTTTGGTGAAATCATGCATAATAAAAGTAATAAGCTGAAAATTGGCCCCATAAAGAAGAATGAGATCCTGCCCACCTCTATTGTGTACATAGTAGCAACTGGGATACCTACAACCTGTTCTACAAGTATTGCGATTATTCCTGTTACTTTTACCCATTCCTTCTCAGGAGTGATTAGCAGAGCTATTGTGATTATCATCAGAGTTACACCCGCAACCATATTCAAACGATCTGCCATAATATATATTGTATTTCCAGGTTCACCAACTGCAAGAATTCGGTTTGTTGCAGCAATTGAGTTCATGAAGGAAGTAATTGCAGCCATACCACCAAGCACTCCAACACCTATTCGTGTATAGGATAGATTAAGTGCCAGTTTAGTCAGACTAAGATAGATGATGAAGGCTGGAACAAATACATACAGATACTGTGGGAAAATTCCGTTGCTCATTGGTGGAACCATAGGCCAGAAAGACCATTTCAGACCCATCACCGCACCACTGACAGATAATAACACAGCCCAATCCTTTCGTTTATAGAAGCCATATGCTGCGGTGATTAGTAGAACACCTCCAATTATACCCATGTCAGTATATGCAGGATAGTAGTACTTGACATTTGCTTCACATCCAGCAGGTCCTTTTGCCCGTTCGATATATATCAGATCCCAATAAACAGCAATCAAAGATACTGGATACATAATAGCCAGATATATTCCGCCTATTAATGATGTCCACATCCCTACATTGTAGTTTGGATTAATTACTTTAGGTTTAACAATTTCAGTCATTTTACATCAGTAGAGCTTTTTTGTGCTCAAAATAATTATTGGATAAATAGTATTTAAGTATGTTTTTTATACATTTATATTTTTGAGAACAAAATAACAATTATTCAGAATTTGATATATTTTATGTATTATTTCACAAATAGTAGGTAAATAAGTTTGAATCGCATATATATCAGAAGTTGCGATATTTAGCAAAGTATATTTGGAGTTTTTTGAGCTCTTAAAAAATTAGAAATTCAGATCAAACACAATATGAAGAATACCCGTGACAAATTCAACTTTTGATTTTTCCATATCAACAGATCGAATAAGTCTAATTCGAATGTCAATTCGGGGTAGTTCACTGAAAATTTTTCCAAGTTTATCATTATACTCTGCTGTAATGGCAACAACATCTGTTTTTGTCCTTACTTGCAATGTTTTTTTATCTATACCTGGAAGTGAGACATAAATATTTAATTTTGAATCTTTAACCATCTGATAAACAGGATCACAATCATTACACTTACTCTCACGGATTGGAATATTGGAATAATTGTAAATATCATTCATCAAAAATCACATCCATTTCAGACCAGTGATCATCTTCTTTCACTTTATCAGCCTCATTAGACAGGTTTTTTATGATATTCTGAAATTCATCTGTTTTCTGTTTGAATTTTCCCAGTATTGATTTTGATAAAATTGGATCCACTTTGATGAAATTTCTTATTATTGATATAAAAAAGAGCGATTACTATCAAAGTGTTCCTCAAAAGAATGTATTGTTGATATGAAAAAATGAAGCCCTTTCTCAGAGGTTCTAAATGACAGTTTCTTGTCTGGATCCAGATCTAATAACTGCAATTTTCTCAATCTGTGCAGAACAGGATATATTGTGCCAGGAGTACCTGCCCAGTGTTCAATCTGATTATTAATATTCTGCAATATTGTATTTGCACCCTGATATTCATCAGATATGCTATTTGCAAGAACTAGAAATTCCACTGGAGAAAGTACCTTCTTATCATTCAATTTTATATTATTCAACCACATAAATATATTTTTGAGCTCATAATATTTAAATATAATTTAAGAATTTGATAATAAAAATCAATAATACTGACAAAAATTTATTTTTCAAATGAAATTATAAGAAAAACGATAAAAAAAATTACATATATAAATAAAACCAAGTTGTGAGAGAAAATACACATTTCATAAGCCCTAAAGTCAATATTTGCCGATTTTTGAATTAGTGCTTTTTTTATTCATCATTTTTATTATATTTCAGACGATTATTTATTCCTAACAACTCAAACAGGATTTTATTATATACTCATAAAATAATTATGATGAAGTATATTTTTACAGAAACTGGTCAATAATAACCACTATTATTGAGTTAGATCAGTAGTTAGGGAGTTATTACATCAGGGATATGATAAATAAAATCAATAGATATAAAAAAAAATAGCCACACAATGTAATATATAAATATAACTGACAAAAATAAATTATTGATGAATAATATTAACTTCGATGAAAAGAATTATGCATTTTCGAAAAAATGTGTGTGAAATATCGAATAATATATTTTATTTCCATCAAATACATTACTTACACCGCATGAAGATTTAAAATATGAAAAATAAACAATAACTATCCAAGTATAATAAATTTTGATTATCCAATAAAAATAGGTACAAACAAGTATAAAAAGCTAATTTCAATTTTGAAAATGTATAAAATCGTATTTCATATCCTGTAATCAAAGAGTAAACAGCCCTTATCCACCGTATTTCGTACAGAGGACAGTTTTTCTAGGAAATATATCCATTTTTGGACTATTTATATCAAAGTGGAAAAAATAGCGCTAAACATAAGGCGCTATAATAGATGTGATTAACCAAACTTTATATAGCGCCCAATACATAAACTACATGGATATTACTATTACTCAACTGTGATCGATAATCAGAGTGATGAAAAATATCCAGAAGAGCGTGAAAAAAAAATGATAAATAAATCCTGCGTAGATTGTGGATCTAACGATTTTGCCAAGATGTACTCATCTGGCGATATAGTTTGTAAAAATTGTGGTGTTGTGGCTTAAAAATTATTGATGCCTCAGGCACTCCAGCATATAATAACGAGACATCAGTCAATAAACAAAGAAATGGGCCTGCACTATCAAATCTCAAAGCAGATTATGGCCTTGCAACCGAGATAGGTAACAGTACCAGTGATGCATATGGATCAAAGATCTCCAGTATCACCAGACATAAAATGAGAAGACTTAGATGGATCAATTCAAGATCATCTAAATCAGAGATAAGAAATCTTAGGACTGCACTGAGAGAATTGAAAAGATTATCAGCAGCACTCGGACTTCCACAGGAGACACAAGCAACCGCTTCATTCTATTATAGAAAAGCATTGAAGGCAAAACTAATCCGTGGTAGATCAATCAACTCTATGGTTGCCGCAAGTGTATACCTGGCAGCTAGAAAACACAAATATGCAATTATTCTGAAAGACCTTGAGAGATACTCAATGGTTGAGAAAAAGGTGATCGCACGAAATTTCAGAACATTGCTTAAAGAATTGAATATCAAACCAACACTTACTGGCCCATCTGATCACATACCAAGATTAATCAGCAAATTAGAACTCAGCCATTCAACTGAGACACATGCAAGAAAAATACTTGAACAAGCCAGGAAAAATAAACTAGATGTGGGTAAATCACCAATGTCAGTTGCAGCAGCAGCAATTTATCTGGCATGCCTAAGAACTGGTGAAAGAAGAACACAACAACAAGTTGCAGAAGCAGCACAAACAACTCCTGTTACGCTACGAAACAGATTCAGAGCAATCTCAGAGAGTTTAACAATCGATGTGGAGGTGCGAAGAGGGGCAGCAGCAGTGCCTGTATTCTTCAGACCACCAGTAAAATTAGGCCGAGAGGCAATGTACGACGAGTATTAATTTAATAAAATGATGACGGGATACGCTTAACACGCTCGCTCTCTCATCCCGGCAACATTTGAAAATAAATATTTGAAAAAATAATATGAAAATAAATTCTTTATAGATTACAAGAAATAGCATAATTAATTAGCTATCATATATACTTAAAAATCGGTAGAACTAATTTTGGAAGAGACAACCACAAATTTTGATAAGAATGGATTATACAATGATAGTACTGGGAATGATAAGAACCTGTTCAATGAACTAAAATCAATTCTGTACGAGGAGATGACCAAAGGAGGACATTCCTATACACCCGATAAATTCGAATACAGAGCAAGTTCAATCGCATATTGCAAACGTAAAATATTAATCAACAAAAATCCTGCTATGTTTCTAGATGAGGAACAGATGAAATTGTTACCCATAATTGATGATGAGGTACCTTCAAAATTTGGGGCAAGTATCCCCGGACAATTGATACATGAGACAATACAGGAGATATTGATTGATAAGATAGGAGACCGGGTGAGTGTAGAGGAGGAAGTATCTATCACTATTGGAAGATCTACACTCAAAGGACATTATGACCTCCTCATCAAAGATAATAATGATGAACTAATTGTGATAGATATTAAAACCACAAATTCAAAAAGGGAATGGTTACCAAAGATTGCACATATGAGACAACTGATGGCATATCAGGGAATGCTTACTGCCATGGATAACAAAAAAGGTATCAAAGGTGCAATACTCTATGTGAACAGAAATAACTGGGAATTGAGTTATGTTCCACAGGAATTCAATAAGGAGAGTTTTACAGAAATAATAAAGAAAATTACAGCACTTGCAGGATATGAGGATAGAGAGGAATTACCCCCCGCAGTGCCTGCATTACCAGATGAATGCGGTAATGAGTATTGGAAGTGTGATTATTACAGTATTTGTTTTCCAAGTAATAATTTTGACGACCTAGAAGTGATTAGCGACAATTAGATCAGATTATACTGTCATTAATCCAAGTTTCCTTCTGAAAAATCTGTTTGCCTTTCTAATAATTCCAATTCTATGACCTCTAGCAACTGCAATTGGAATGGCATCAAGTACCTCATCAACTGTTGTACAATCTGGAAAATCATTATAAGCCATTGCAAATTCATCTATTCTGTGACTATCTGAATTGCCCAATTTGGCAAAATCAATATGTTTTGTTTTTCTCTTTGCTTTCCAATTGAAATACTCAAATAATGAAGATGCATTGATTATCTCCACACCGTCCACACCACTATCAAGTATAGCATCCCCAGCTCCAGATCTAAGAAAATCATAGGGGTGGGCTGCAATACAAACTACCTTGCAATTAAATTCTTCACCCATCTGTCTAGCTTTCGCCACAGACTCTTTCATTGATAGATCTCTTGTGACAGTTGGGATCCACCCATATACCAGCAGATGTCCCTCAAGTGTATTGATCTCCTGTCCTGGAACAAGAATAATGTCTGTGTCTATATTTTTTATCAACTCATGACTCTGTGTATCATTGTGATCTGTGAATGAGATTATATGTATTCCCTTATCTTTTGCCCTCTTAAGATACAATGAGATAGGTACTTTTGAATCCCAGGAGAATTCAGTATGGACATGAAGATCTGCTTTCATAATTATTCAGTTAAATTGTTCATGAATAAGCTTTTTGATTGTGTATGAATTACACAGCACTTGTTGCCCTTTAATTCGTAGTACCGTGATTTTAAAATTTTTAATACCAGGGAAATCCTATTAATCATTTAGAATTGGAACTTGATTACTGAAGCTCACGGAAACCATCAACTGGAGTTTTAATGAGGAAAATTATCACATTTAAAATATACATCCATTACTCAAATTTATTGAAAATCAGAAAAAAATGATGAATTAAATAACATTAAAAGTTTATTGTGATTATAAAGAAATAATGAATAAAAAAATTAGTTTGCTATTTGTTATATTATCTGCTATTAGTATTATTGGATATATATTATTTGATTTTCCACTACTATTGCTATTATTCTTCCCACCTTTACTATTTAGAAATAAAACAGAGAAACCACGATGTAAATATTGCAGTTATTTACTGCTAGATAATTGGAAATATTGTCCACAATGCAGTAATTCAACTGATACCTAATCATCTTATTTTTATTAATTTATTACTTTATTTTTCTCAGCCGGAATATAATGAAATGAGGATTTCGCATCAGAAATTGATATGACACTGCATTCACTGCCTCACCATCTGCCACAGGAAGCGGTTCCAATAATTTATCCACATAGAAACCTGATTTGTTGAAAATATTGAAAAAATTGGTTAAGGTCCTATGATAGGAATGTACCTCTATATCCAAACCATCAAGATGCCATATCTCACTATTCAATTTTTTATCAAAATAATTTTCCTGATCGAACCATTTCCAATCAACTACTGGATGATGAGTTGAGAATACAATAAATCCATTTGATTTGAGTATTCTATTGAATTCTGTGAAAACAGGTATCAAATCATCAATATAGTGCAAGGCCAGAGAGGAAACTACCCCATCAACAGAATTATCATCAATAAAGTCCAATGGCTCTGTAAGATCTGCAATCCTAATTTTATTTGAATACTTTGGTAATCTTGATCTAGCATACTCTATCATTTTTTCAGATATATCACAAGCAACAATATCAGCCCCTTGTTTTACTAACTCCTCCAATAATATTCCGCCACCACAACCAGCATCAAATATCAATTTCTTATCAATATCCGGTAACATAGAGATTGTTGCGGGACGTTCATAATAATTATTATACAGATTTTTTTTATTTTTTATCATATAATGAGAAGCCATTTTATTATAAGTCTCTCGTGTTAGTTTACTCATATTTATTTTGTTTACTCTATTTTCTTATCAGTATTGAACGATACACATGTGATAATATATTTTTCAGCAGAATAGTTATTATTAGTGATTTATCTCAAATACCTCTATCAAAGATCTCATGTACTAGTTCTGCCACTCTGGTGGAGTAGCCCACCTCATTATCATACCATGCGAGCACTTTGACCAAGTTCTTCTCAACAACGTGAACAAATGGAAAATCAATTATTGATGAATTTGTATTTCCATTGAAGTCTGATGATACCAGAGCTCTCTCCTCAAAAGCAATAATTCCCTTAAGTTCACCCTCAGCAGCTTTTCGATATGCATCTTTCAGATCATCCTCAGTGACTGATTTGCTTAGAGTTGCGGTCAGATCAACCATAGATACATTGGCAGTTGGAACCCTGGTTGCAAATCCATTGAGTTTACCCCTCATATGTGGCATCACTATTCCTATGGCCTTGGATGCACCTGTTGTTGTAGGGAACATGTTCAATGCAGCAGCTCTACCTCTTCTGAAATCAGAGTGAAGGCTGTCTAGTATTCGCTGATCATTGGTATATGAATGGATAGTGTTGAATATTCCGGATTCAAATCCAAATGCGTCATCAAGTACTTTTACAGTGGTGGCAAGGCAATTGGTGGTACAGCTGGCATTACTGATAATATGATGTTTATTTGGATCATACAGATCATTGTTAACTCCTCTGACTATTGATATATCAACTGCATCAGCAGTCTTTCCAGGTGCAGATAATATTACCTTCTTGGCACCTGCATCTATGTGTTTCTGCAAGTCCTCCCTAGTACGGAATTTACCCGTACATTCAATTAAAATATCCACATCTAGCTCTTTCCATGGAAGTTTACTCAACTCACGCTCGTTTGGTACTATAAATTCATCCCCATCTATAATGATTGAATTCTCAGTAACCTCTACTTTTCCAGTAAAATGCCCATGAATACTGTCGAATTCAAATAAATGGGCCAGTTGATCCAGATTAGCAATATCATTGATTGCCACTATATCCACCTTCTTAGTCTTGTTAATCTCCATCAATGCTCTAAGAACTACTCTTCCAATTCGTCCAAAGCCATTGATTGCTACTTTAGGTACTTTTTCGCTCATGACAATATACGTATTTTATTCATTTTAAAATATATTCAGAAACATTGCGGATTGTTGTCTAAAATAGCTGATAAATCATTCTTTTACACAAACATACCGGTATCAGAATCCTCTAGAAGTTCCTGTTTCTCAGCAATCTCTCTTGCACCCTGTTCCTCTATCTCAAGTGCCTGTCCCTCATCCACAAGTGGGTCAACATTGCAATCTACTCCGAACACAGTATTAATCATAGAAATAGCAATTGCAGCTGCTTTTGGATCGGGTCTGGCTCTCTCTGCATATGGTAACAATAAAATTGAAGACATCTTGTAAAATTCAGAATATAACATCACCAATGCAGCAGGCCCGGTTACAAATAAACCCTCATCCATCATTGGAACTTTGGGGCCAAGTTTATCATGATCATAATATGTACTCTTAACAATACATGCATCAAATTCAGCATCGGATTGAAATCGTTTATCCAAACCACCAATCTGCACAATATGAGATAATCTCATATTTTTAGCCCATTTTACAATCGCCTCTGCAATGCTTCTCTGCTCGTATTTGTACGGTTCAAAATGTGTGGCAAGTATTACAAGGTCCTGGTAACGATATATCTCAAATGGTGCCCTCAACTTTCCATTGAATACACTGATAAATGGTGGAATAAAATCAGAATTGACATATCCAATAAGTCTGACATCTAAATTCTCAATCAGATGATTGATAGATAGATATCCCACCCTACCTAGACCAAAATAACCACCTGTCAATACACATCCGGTTAGATCTTCCTCTCCTTCAAAAAGTACGAATTCAACAACTGATTTACCCTGAGGGGTTTTTGATTCTGGTGCTGACATAATACAATCAATTCATTTTTAGAATATAATGTTTTTGAATAAATAAATTGAATATCTGCTAATTTTTCTTGTAGATTACCTGTAAATGAGCTATACGCAAAATATTTGTTCAGAATAATAAATATTATCTTGCATTATGCAAATAACAAATTATGACATTACTTAGAATCAAACTACACCCAAGTATTAAAATTAAAGATAAACCAACTGAATTTGAAGGTGAATTCTCAGGTATTAAGCTGATAGAAGCAATGAATAAACTGTTATCAAAATATCCACAGATACATCAGCTATGTTTGAAAGATAACCACAAAAAGCCAGGTATACTTTATATATCAGATGGAGCAGAACTAGCAAGTCTAGGCATGCTGGATACTGTTATTGGGGACGATGAGTACATAGAGGTACGGATAGTACCTATTCTGCATGGTGGATAAACCTTACAGATACAATCCGTAATTTTTACATCAATCATTATATTATTTAATTTGATTAAAATATACAGAATTATGAGATTTATTAAATTATACCACTCAAAAAAAGAAGATTGGACACTTGCAATTAAACTATTACTAATAATGAATATGACAATAGTGATATTTCTAGGATTTGTATACGGGATATATCGCAGTGTTTCAATTATTAACAGTGCAGGAGCCACATTCTCTGGAAATAATATGAACTTATTCCTATTATACCTTGCACCTGCCATATTCCTGTTATTTGGAACAATAAAGCTGGCAATGATGGATCCTTCTTCCAAGGAGATATATACAGGGGTGTTTGTATTGTATTTTTTTGTTAGTCAGCTTATATATCTCATTGATTTTGCCTATTATAATGCATCAATTGCATTCTACATCAGCTTTATACTGATAATTCCAAATGTATACGTACTGTTAATTGATAATTCTAGCAGAATTAAATTCAATAAACTTGAAATAAATAATCATGAATTATCACACATCCAATAATTATTTGATGTTATTCTCGATCAGAGATACAAACTCATGAGTATTAATCACTGGATACTCTCCAATCAACTTATCAGTCATTCTGTAAAATACGGTCCTACTATCCTTCTTTCTATCAAGATATGCGGATTCAAATAAACGATTAAGATATGTTCCGATAGCAGATGTCTCTCCAAGTGTTAATTTACCTGTGATTGCCAACTGCTGATCCTGAATATCCTTGGAATTGAACCACAATTCCTCTGAAAGATAATTTCGGATAAACAATGCAATTTTCTCCTTCTTAGATGAATTCCATATCTCCTCAACAGATTTCTCATGTACATATGTCTTTCCGGTTGGATTATTGATACTAGTCTGTGGTTTAACCGTTCCACCAACTGTCAATGCTGTGATCATGGCTGTTATCTGGTCTGGAGATAGATCTGGAGATATCTCAATAACTGTACCATCAGGTAAAGTGATAACAGACTTTTTGGTCATAGCATATTACATATGGTTTGATAATATATAAATGTAGATATGATCTGCATATCATTGAAATTGCGCATTTTAACTATTTTAGTCTAGATTGAATTTCCTCTTTTAGTAGTTTTGAGATCAGTTTGCCATCTGCCTTTCCAGAGAGTACTTTCATGCATTTACCCATCAATGGCCCCATTGCACCCATACCTCGTTCAAGAAATGAAGCATTCTCATCAACTACCTTGCTGATAGTCTCTCTAACATCTTCCTCATTCATCATCTCAAGACCCAATGATTTGATAAGTTTGTTCACAGATGTTTTCTTATCTGAATTTGCTATTGCAGTTAGCAATTTATCAATAGAATCTTTGGAGATAACTCCTTTACCAATAGCTGAGAAGATCTGATGATAATCCTTATTTGTTATCCTATCCACAGGAATATTGGCTCTTCTAAGATTTATCACTGTCGACATCAGAGTATTTGCAACTATGTTGGCATCTACTTTGTTCTTGGCAACAAGTTCCTCAAAGAATGTGTTCTGTGGATGGACAGATAGTTGAATTGCCAATTCCTCAGATAACTTCATCTTGCTGATATACCTTTTGATTCTATCCTCTGGCATCTCAAATTCCAATTTTTCTATTTTATTGATATATTTGGATATACTGATAGGTTTGGCATCTGTTTCTGGATACATTCTTGCCTTTCCGGGTAATGGTCTGAGATATCCAGTGGTACCATCTGCTCTTGGAGATCTTACTTCAGGAATAAGACCATCAGATTCTAACCAGAGTGATATTGCCATTTTCAATCCCTCAACGGTACGCATTCCAACCTCTTTGGGTCCAATAATCAGTACAAACCCATCATTCTCTCCAGCTTTTAACTGAGCTCTGACACTATCGACTTCTTCCTGTGTTATACCAAATTTTGGTAATTCATCACTGTGAAGTATACCACCAGCTCCAGCAGTTACCTTGGCAATCTCTGAGAATTCAGTACCCACACGATAATCCGGTTGCAGTTCATATCCAATCAATCCCTTGAATTCAGGCACAATAGTTCCAATTACTTTATGTTTCTTCTTCAATGCGGATTTAATGAATTTGGCATCACAATTCTTGAATAATTTGGAAACATCTTTACCCTTCATCTTCTTGATCATTGTTGAAGTGATTTTTCTCGTCTCAAGTATCTTTAGAAATTCAAGCATTCTTATCTGTCTGATGCATTCATTGCGAATATAAAGTTGTACAAGATCCAGATCAGATACTCCTTTTATCTCAATTCGAGTACCCTTTTTGATTGATACATTGAGATCCTGTCGTATTGTACCCTGTCCTCTTCTAACAAATCCAGTGGTTCTCAATAATTCACCAATCCTCATTGCAGTGGCAAGACCTTCTTCTGGAGTACGCATATCAGGTTTGGTTGCAATCTCTATCAGTGGTATACCCAGTCTATCCAATCGGTACTTCTTAATAGCACCCTCCTTACCCATATTCTTGGCGGAATCCTCCTCTAGATTTGCCTGATAGATACCTATTTTCTTTCCATTGACATCAATATAAGAATTCTTGCCCTCATATGCAATGAGTGCAGTTCTCTGGAAACCAGATGTGTTACTACCATCAATAATAGTCTTTCTGGATACTAGTATCTCATCAACCAATTCTAATTTGAACAGTTTCTTTGCCATAGCCAGTGCTCTGAACATTGCATTCTCATTGATAGGTGAAATAGGCTCCTCATCCAATTCCACAAGACAGGTTGTATCATGAAATGCCTCATAAATAGTGGTACCCTGTTTCATCTTCTCAAATTGTGCAGTGATATCCACATCTCCGGTCTCACCTGCCATCGCACGAAATCTTCTCTTCAATGTGAAATGTGCCTCATCATCTCTCAGATATGCAGGGCATGCACAGAATAGTTTTCCACCATGTTTCTCATTGAGATCATCATCTCCATATGGAGCCAGTACCTGCTGATGGAATTCCAGACCTATCATGGTACCTTCTTTCTCATAATCAATATCTGTGGGTGCTTTTGTCTCAAATTTCATTTCTCATATACTCCTGATAATAGCTTCGAGATGATATCTCACCTGCAAGATTACTACTCATGATCTTAGCAACTGATTTATCCTCATAATTGGCAAGTGTCCAACCTAATTTTATCAATGCAGTCTCGGGTAACATATCCTCCAGATAAATCACTCCTGATTGGTATGTGATACGTGTGGAGCGATAAACATAGGGATGTACTCTTCCATTTAGACATTGCGATGTCATACCCACAAATATCCCCTCATCCACAGCTCTCTTCACTGCATGCAAAAAGTCTCTGTTATCCTCTTTTGGAGGAAAACTAGGTACATGTCCCAATCCTGTACCCTCAATTATCAAACCATGATACCCTTTGTCTATATAGTAATCCATCAGATCTGGTGCAATTCCAGGATATATTTTTATCAGTGCAACCTTCTCGTCATACTCTAGTTTGGGATCAACATTTCCCTTTTTCCTTCTGGGTAAATCATTGTTCAGTTCATTCATTATTCCCTGATAATCAATATTCATCATAGGTGTGTCATTTATTGTTAAGAATGCATCTCTTCGGGTAGTATGCATTTTTCTTACCTTGGTACCTCTTGATATATTGCAGTAATCATCATTGGATGAACCATGCATACACACCATAACTGATGCAATATCTGCATTGGCAGCAATTCTAGCTGCACTTATCAGATTGAATGCACCATCAAAAGAACCCCTGTCAGAAGATCTCTGTGCACCTGTGAATACCACGGGAACTGGCACATCGGGTAGCATGAAGCTCAATGCAGCAGATGAGTATCCCATGGTATCAGTACCATGTAAAAGAACTACACCTCGTGTACCATCATTTATAGCATCTGCACTGTGTTTTGCCATAACTTTCCATTGAGGGCTGGCAAGGTCCTCAGATGCCAATGTGAATAATGATTTCACATCATCAAAAGATACTTCCTCAAATAACTCAGGTAGTGATGCAAATATTTCCTCGGGTTCCATTGCCATGACAACTCCACCGGTCTTATAATCTATTCTTGAGGCAATTGTTCCTCCGGTTCCGAGTAAAGTTATTCCAGGAAGACCTTTTTTTTGTTTTGGTACTCTGATCTGAAATTTCTCAAGATCCACACTTCCAGCTTTTTTAATTATATGAACAGTCTCATCAACTTTGATCCCTATATTGTATCCATTATCTAGTTTGACCACAATACTACTGGGATCTCCCATCTCAGTTTGTGCCATGAGATTACCATCTATATTCTTCTCACCATATTTGATCACTATATGATCACCAGGTTGAATTTTCAGTGATTCAAAACGACTTTTTAACATATCATTGTAATTTCCATACAATGAGGTTGAAGTCTTTTTTGATTTCTTTTTAGCCATTACAATTTTAATCTATTCAGTAAATCTTAAAATAATTTGGTAAGTACGCATAATATAGATTTAAATATTAATTTTTCATTCTGATTTTTTGAATCTATCCGACAATTTAGATTTTGCAGAACCAAATTTCTTCTTCAGTGACTCACTAGCCTCTTCTATCTTAATTCTTGCAGCAACCGAATCTTGACTGGTAAATTTCAAAATTCCTGCACATACCACACAAAGACAGTAATCCTTCAATTCCTTATCAGCCGGGAATTCTGTAAATACATCTGTGAATATAGATGTAAGATCATTTGAATTGAGGAACATTCCATTCTCATCCGTTGTCTTCCTGGAACATATCCAGCATTCTTTACCTTTGGAGCTAAATAAACCCATGTAGTTTGATTTAATATAATCAAGTATTTTAGTACTTTCAATTCAATATGTATAATATCAAAGTGTGTTTGCAA
>JAJRQD010000145.1 GCA_024280435.1 archaeon
AAGCTAATTTAATTAAATAAATAGTGTTTAATTCGATGATTTTTAAAACAAGCGAAATTATTCATTAAATATGTGGTCAGATGCCTCAAATAGGTATAGAACTAAAATTGCTGATATCTTCTCAGCACAAAATAAATTAAAATTACAACTTAAAGTAGAGGCATCTCTTGCAAAAGTACAGGCAGATCTGGGATTAATCACAGATGAGGAGGCAGAATTAATTGATAAAGCAAGATCAGAGGTATCACTTGCTAGAGTTGAAGAGATAGAGAAAGAGATACATCACGATCTGATGGCAATGGTTAGAGGTCTAGCAGAGCAGTCAGGGATCGCAGCAGGTAAGGTACACTTGGGTGCAACATCAAATGATATTCAAGATACAGTACTTGCATTACAGTTAGTTGAGACAAGGGAAATACTGCTTGATTCACTTGATAAAATTAGTGATATACTATATTCAAAAATATCAGAATATCATAGTACAGCATGTATGGGTAGGACACATGGACAATTTGCAGTACCCACAACAATAGGTTTCAAATTTGCTAATTTTCTATATGAACTACAATTGGCAAAAGAAAAATTAATCAGTACAGAGATAGATCTTGCTAAATTCTCAGGTGCAATTGGAAATTATGCCAGTATTGGTAGACTAGATATAGAGGAATTATTATTCAAAGAATTGGGATTGAGACCAACTGCAATCTCAACACAGGTGGTTTCCAGAGTTGTACATGCTGATTTTATGAATGCACTCGCATTAAATGCATCAGTACTGGAGAGAATATCAAAAGAGATCCGTAATCTGCAGAGATCTGAGATTGGAGAATGGTTTGAACCTTTTTCATCCACTCAGGTTGGTAGTTCTGCAATGCCACACAAACGGAATCCACATAAATCTGAGAGAGTTTCTGGTCTTGTCAGAATTATTAGAAATAATGTGGCAGTGGCTCTTGAAAATATTGCTCTTGAACATGAAAGAGAGATATCACATTCAAGTGTAGAGAGAATAATTATTCCTGAATCTGCTAATTTACTACTGTACATCAGTAAGCAGATGGAATATATTCTAGAAGGATTAGAGATAAATTTGAAAAATGTGGAGAGAAATCTTGATAATGCATCAGGTAAGGCAAAGTCCGAGCAGATACTCAAAAGACTTGTATCAACTGTTGGAAGACAGGAAGGACATGAGATGTTGAGAAAACATGTTAATTCAGATGATTTCAAACAATCAGTATTAAATGATACGGAGATAACTAGACTTATTCCATATGATGAGTTAATTGATATATTTAGTGCATTGAATACAGGTAAGGCAACAGAAAAGTCATTACAGATAATTGAATCATATCAGAATAGTTGGAAAAATTACAGAGTGTAATTTATTCTTATTTATTATCACAATATTATAAAATAACCAAAAGTAATAATAAACAATTAACCAATAAATATGTATGGACGAGCATTTGCCACCAATCCCAATCGAAGAAGAATATAAAGAAATACTGAATACAATCAAAGAGGCAGGTGGAGAGATCAAATACAAGGAACTAAATGAGATATTAGGTGATAAATTTGAGGGAGTCAGATTAAGATTAAAGACAATGAAAGAGAAAGGTATGGTTGATTTTGAGGGAATGGTTCCCGGCTTCAGTGCAATTATCTCAATTGGAGATAATGCGGTATAAAGCCTTATGATGTAATATTAGATATTCTCAAAATTGAGAATAAACATAAAGATTTAAACATAGATATTTAATGTAAATTGTGTCACTACAGTACAGCAATATAATTTTATTATTGGATAAACACAAGATATGGGAGGCATTCAATAATAATCTTGTTACCTGCAATTTTTGTGGAGTGTTATTGAATATGAATAATCTTGGTCCAATCATAGAGAAAGAGAACAATTTGACTTTATTATGTGATAGTAGAGAATGTCTGAATATGATACTGGATATGTAGTTTATATTTGTAAAGTTTATTTGGCAAGAATGTAATTGAATTCTTTTCTATTGGACCACCAAATACCAAGTTTAGTGAATAAGGATATATGACTCTTAGTAATTATTTCAATAGAATTAATTGTTGTGATCACATATTGAAGATCATCAAGTACTATTTTCTGCTCTCCATCTGCATCCAAAATGATTAGATACTCAGTATCAACCTCTTTTAGGATTCCAGTTATACTCACATCAAAGTTCTCTTTGGTATATGCAGCAATTTTTTTACCAATCAATGAATTCAGCAGGGGCAATTGTTCTTCTCGCATATTTTTACGTATCTCAAATCCGAGTGGGGAGAATGATACTATCAAATCATTTCCTTTTACCCTACCATTATCAAGAGATATAGAACTATCACCCCATGATCCATTCAATTCAATTTCCTTAATTGTCTTCAATCTACTAAGACCTTTCTCAAAATGGATAACTTCCTTACCTTGAAGATCAGTGATGAATTTTACTGGTTTTCCCAGTTTTTTGAATTCGATATTCTCAGTTATTCCATCACTCTCAACCTTGATCATTAGTTTTTTATCTTCCAGCTCATACCCCTTCAAAATGACTATTTTTCCATCTTTTAAGAAATATTCACTTTCTAGATTATATACATTGATTGTATGGATTGCAAGGTCAATATCCTTTCCATCTATTTTTGCATAATATGGAGATGTAACCCTGTTAGTTCTCACTAGTTCACTTAATTTACCTGTGATAACTTCATTTGTCAATACGTTGAACAGTATAACATTCTGATCAATGTATTCAGAATAGAGTTCTTGGTAAGTGTTATATTCCATTACCTCTGTCAATGCTTCCTCACCGAAGTCATGCAGGTATGATTTATCAATTGCAGTATGAAATGCCTCTGCTGCCTCACTCAACTCTTTGATAGCCGCTTTTCTTTTGAAGAAACCTAGTAATCGATATGGAAGTAGAGCACCTTTTCTAGGATTTCTATCTTCCATCACTAGATTTGATATTCGATACATAGTCTTTGGATGTGATTGGAATATATTTCCAAATGCAGACATTCGTGATGGAGATAATAATGATTTGTATAATCCACCAGCAGCTTGTGCAGTAAATCTGCGTTTCTCAGCCAGTGAGTATCTTCTATCTGTTAGAAGATTTACACTGATACCAAAATCAGATGCTACTCCATTATAGAAACCTTCTAATCTGAATAATGCCTGTGTAAGGTCCTCACCATAACCTGCATCCTTTGTTTTCTTATCTGCATCTCCTTCAAGAATTCTCACTGCAATGAATAGAAATACCAGAATAAGATAGCTGAATGCAAAATATCCCGCAAAATCAAGTCCAGATGCAGTAGCATCATCAGGCAACAGAGTATAATCAAGTGCAGTTGCAGGTAAATGCAGTGCCTTTTTGATGGCTAGTTCCAAAATACTGAGAATGAGTAGAATAAGTATATGATGTCTAGATGCATGAGCAAGTTCATGACCCACAATTCCTCTGATATCGGCATCTGTAAAATCATTGATATCACCTGCTATGAACGCAATACGTTTGTCAAAGAATGGACCGTATGCAAATGCATTGAGAATAGGTGCAGGTGTGAAACCAACTTTTATCTCCTCTTTGATGCCCATTTTCTTAGAAATCTCTCTGACTTTTGCAAGTAATTCTGGATCTGTGACTGGTTTTACACCCATTAATACAGTCAATAGCCATCCAGAGATTAAATATAGAAATATCATGACTATTGTTAATGCTTCAAAAGTACCGAAATCAGCAAATATAACTCTTGTAGTCCATTCACTATTAATATTCAGGTAATCCCAGCTTCCAGTTAATCCATTATCATCAACAGGGAATATTTTACCTCTTAATGCGATGATACCACCATAGACAATACTGAATAAGAAAAGGTATACTATATTTGGTGATGAGAATTTAGAGACAAGTAAGAACTTGCGACCGAAAAATATGAATGACACCAGTAAAAACACTGGGAATGCTAGATTATATGCACCTGTGAATATTGCCTCATTTGGAGTTTCAGGCTTAAAATACCAATTATACCAGATCTGACCTGCTTTACCAAGAAGTATTAACAGATATGTACTGGTAGTTGCTGCCATTAGTTTACCCCACACAGGTGTGGACCATATTTTAGCAGTCTCAACAACCATAAGTAAACTTATTCCCAATAATAAACCAAATACAAAATCAACAAAGATAATAGTTGTTACACCTGTTATCAGTGACATTAACCAGAATATCAACTGATCTGATGGTGATTTATGTTTTATGTAAGTATTTAATTCTGAGATAAGAAAAATAGTCGCAGCTATTGTAATTATAATTCCAAGGCCGACAGTGGAATTTGATTTAAAAAACAATATAATATCATCAATCATGTATGATCAATATTTTAACATTAAATATATATAATCATTATTCCAAATTATTAATTTCGTTTCAACTAAAGAAAATAACAATGTTTGATACAATTTCAACTTTTTGTATAAATAAATAGGTAATCTTAGTTTCAACAAATTTATAATTGCTAGTTTTTCTCGGAGTTTGTAGATATTTGAATCTCTTTTGATATAAATCAGAAAAACAATCGATAATTATAAATCAGATGAGGTATTTAATTATCATATAGAGAAAAAAATCTTATACAAAAGGTGAAAATATGGTTAAAATAGGAAATTATATAGTAAACACTGATTTTTCATACTGGGATAGCTACATTTTTGTTGATAGAATCTCCGACACAGAGCTTAGACTAGGTCTTACAGACTATGGACAAGCGGTTTTGAAAGATATAACTGCATTGGAAGTTCCAGCTGTTGGAGAGAGATTACACAAGAAAAATATACTATTCACAATAGAGTCAATTTCACGAGATTTTCCTGTAAAATCCCCTGTTTCTTGCATTGTACTGGGGATTAATGATGAAGTGTTAGCCAACCCCGAGATATTGAATGAGAATCCTTTTGAGAACTGGATAATACATGTTGATTGTCTAGAACTGAAGGATCTTGATATGCTAATAGATGGAGACGATATGGCAGATATTATTCTTGAAGAAACAGGATCTGCTGATGATGTAGAAGAGGGTGTCAGTAATGATGAATTTGATTATGAGAGTGAGTTCTCAATAGACAGTTCTGATGATTATTATGCAGATGATGATTTTAATAGTAATATATATGATGACGATTATTGATTGTTGTTAACCATTAACACACCTTTTGCAATTGATTCTTTGCAGTACTCTTTGGTATTAAGTTGATACATCTCAATTAGTTCAGAATTTATTTCTACATTGGGAAATCCTATTTTGATATTATCTGATCTCAAATCTTCATTTTCTGTAATAATTAGAATTCGTCTTGTATCAGGTCTTACATTCAGTATTCGCATTGCCTCACTGATCTGATGTAACCCTGTTATCTGTACCATTACTTCCAAACCCCAGGCTTTAGCCATCATTCTTTTATGAATTCTTGCGAAATTAGCTCTTTTTATAGCCGCAAATACTTGTTTATCACAGATTATTCGATCTGCATCTATCGCTACTATATCCTTTTTGAATTCTTGGATCAATTTATTTTTTATCTCAACTGCATCATCATTCTTAACAATAATATGATAACAATAATAGTTCATTATTTAGAATAAAACATCCTATTCAAAATTTTTTTGAAAGATGATGTGTTAATTAAATTGATTTTTATTTATTTTCAAAATTATAAGAAATAAATGATATATTTTTCACTAAAAAATAATGAATGAAACAAAAGAAAACAAAGAACCTTTATTATAAAGAAGTTTTAATTCAAATAATAATGTCACTCGAGAAAAGACTTACAGAGGAGCTTGAGGATTTTGAAAAGAAAACCGATGGCATATTGGGTAGTTGTGTAGTAAACACAAAATCAGCTCTATTAATGGCTGAAGCATCTTCTCAGTATGATAGGGAGGTAATCCAGGCCATGTCTAACAAATTGATGACTCTTAGTAATGAAACATTGAATTTACTTTTCAACAATGCAAGTTTGAATGCAATCACAATTGAAGAGGAGGATCACTTTCTATATATGCGAAAAGTTAATAGTGAATTTCATGTAGTTGTTCTTACTGACAAGTCAGAAGCCAAGGGTTTGCGAGAGTTGAATGTTGGTGAACTTAAAAAACGAATTCAGAATATATTCGGCTAAATCGAAACTATTTACCCAAATCAAAATGAAACATTTATTTTGATTTACAATAAAGGAGAATTATTGAACTATGTCAGAAGAGATTGATGAGGTAAAATATCAGTAAAAATATCCATTTTAGGTGCACCTGGGGTTGGAAAGACCAGTTTGAGGCGTAATTTCATGGGGCAGAATTTTTTACTCTCATATTCTACCACTCTTGGTGTTGATTTCGCAAATAAAATCATTAAACTAGATGATTCTACGATGGTAAATGTGCAATGCTGGGATCTTGCAGGTCAGATGAATTACATTGCAGTCACTCGTTCATTTTTATCACACACAAATGCAGCAATTGTTGTATTTGATAGCACAATGCCAGAAACATTCAATCACATAAAAGCATGGCTGAAACTACTGAAAGAGAGTAATTTAAAAAATGCACATAAAATACCCTATATTGTACTCAAAAACAAAGTGGATTTACTTGAAGAAACAATCGATGATGATCAATTCAAAATAGATGATTACATCAGATATCTTGACAAATATGAGGAGTTATCTCCAGAGAATACTAAATTTTTACCAACAAGTGCAAAAACAGGACAAAATGTAGAAATTGCATTCCTGGAATTATCTAAATTGCTAAAAGAGATTCTTTAAAATTGATTTATCTGATGAAATTATTATCTAATTTTGAATGTAGTTCAAACTTAATATTACAATTTTTTTGGTATGTATAACAATGAAATTATTAATCTTCAATTAATTTCTGAAATTGTAATGTCAACAATTGTAGTCGTTATATCAGGTTTTAGAATGGGTCATCTCACACGTCAATTAGCATTAATTGATGCCATACTGTCTAATACCATAGATATCAAAATCAAAATTGTATGTGCACAAGAACATATAGATATATTGAAACATCAACACTTAGATGATAGAATTTCTATATTTTTGATGCCTGGTCTGTATCCAAGTATATGTATGGAAAATCAAACTAAAATTGATATTGGATCATCAATTTACAGCTATCAGATGAGTCTTGATTTTGATACTCAGGTGAGAGATGATACTGAATGGGGTAGAATATTATTTAAAGCAGATCTTGTCATTAACGATATTGAATCAGTTCACAATGAGATTGTTAAAAAAATGAATATCAAGCTTATTAATATATCAAATTTCACATGGAGTGATATACTAGATGGAATAGGGGCCAAGGAGATAGCTGAGGCATTGTCAAAGCAGATAAATCTGGCTGATGATCACTACACACTGCCTTTCACAGCAGAATGCATGGGATTTAACAATCCAATCTCACTTGGATTTATATCAAGAAAAGTGGATAGCAATTTTGTAGAAGCAATGAAGACAAATTATAATGGCAAAAAATTTGTATTTTTAGATAATCTTGGTGAGAATATAATTGAAAATTTTGATGAATTTATCAAACAATTGCATTCAAGAGATTTAGTTCCTATATTTCATGAACAGTATGTTTTGAAATTATCAGAACCAAGGCAAATGCTCACATACAAGACTAGATCAACAGATACGCATAATCTGGTGGCATTGAGTGATATAGCAATTACCAAAACTGGCTACAGTACAATCACTGAAGCATATATGGGAGGAAGTTTTATACTTTACTGGATAAGGGATACGAATGAGGACAGAGCAATTTCTGATAAAATACTAGATGATAATATGGGTATTAAATTTGATTATAGTATTGAAGTAAATGAACTGCTAGATCTGATCGATGAAACACTAAAATATATCTCAGACAATCCCGTAAAGCAATATAATAATGAGACAGATGGTATTGCAAAAATGCTAATTGATAAATATCTGAGATAACTTCTTGGACTCAATTATTAAATTTAGTCTGCTTAGAAAACTAATCTTTTAATCATAGCAATTATTATGGATAATATATAATTGGTGAATAAATATGACTGATGAAATATATCTTTACAACACCGAGACACGAAAGAAAGAGAAATTTATACCTCAGGTTGAGGGTGTGGTCCAATTCTATTCGTGTGGTCAAACAGTCTATGAGGATGTGCATGTTGGAAATGCCAAAACCTATGTCGTCTGGGATGTTCTTGTGAAAACACTTAGATATTTTGGCTATCATGTAAATCATGTACAGAATTTCACAGATGTTGGGCATCTGACTGATGATGCAGATGAAGGTGAGGACAAGATACAGAAAAAAGCCAAAGCATTGAAAATGGATCCAATGGAGTTGGTCGATATCAAAATCAGGGAATATCACCATAATATGGATAAAATAGAGGTTGGTAGACCCAATATTGCACCAAGAGCAACAGGTCATATTAATGAGATGATAGATCTTGTTCGGTTATTAATTGAAAAGAAACATGCTTATGAGCTGGATGGTTCGGTATATTATGACATCTCAAGTTTTGAGGATTACGGGAAGATGGCAAGATTAGATCTTGATAATCTAGAAGCTGGTGCAAGAATAGAGGTAAATACAGGGAAAAAAAATCCAGGTGATTTTGCCCTGTGGATAAAAGCACCAAAAGAGCATATAATGAAATATACATCACCTTGGTCCATTGGCTATCCAGGATGGCACCTAGAATGTTCAGTCATGTCAAATAAGTATCTTGGTGATACATTAGATATACATGCAGGTGGAATTGATCACATACCAGTGCACCATACAAATGAGATTGCACAATCAGAGGGGGCAACAGATAAGAAATTTGCAAATTACTGGGTACATTCTGCATTTATCACAGTTAATGGTAAGAAAATGAGTAAATCAAAGAATAACTTTGTCACACTTGAGGAATTGATAAAAGAGGTGGGTAGAGGTGCTGCTAGATTTACATTGACACAGGCACATTATCGTACTCAGGCGGATTTCTCACTTGAGCAGGCAAGAAATTTCAGAAAAAGATATTATAGAATTATCAAAAGTTATCATCTAGCATTACAGTATCTTCACACACTAGAGGGTGAGATAAAAGATGAGGATAGAAATTATTCTGAAAAAATACTTATGAACTTCAATAAGGCAATGGCAGATGATCTAAATACACCACAGGCAATCATACAGATAAATACCATTGCCAAACGACTTGATCAGTACAGAAAGAAAGGAGATAATTTCCAACTGATAAAAGCATTGGAAGTGCTTAGAACCATGATGACAGTGCTTGGAATTCCACTTATTGAACTCAAAGATGATGAGATTGATAATGTGAATAACATGATCTCATTGAGAATTAAATTGAAAGCAAATGGAGATTTTGATGCATCAGATAAAATAAGAGATCATCTTTCCTCATTAAATTATATTCTACAGGATATTTCAGCAGAAGAAACCCAATGGTACAAAGAATAGATTTAATCTTTGTTACTCTCAATTATTGTTTTTGCGCGAATTCTTGCATTCAAATCATTCCAGAAACCACTATGGTAACCGTGAATAAAAAATCCCAGTATACCAATTATTGATGGTATTAATTTCTGTACACCAATTATTGTAAAGCTCAATATTGTTATCATATAACTTGGATAGAATAGTAATTTATTCAAAACGTCTTGTTTATTGTTATGTCTATCATATGCATCATCAGAGTAAGGTAGTTCAGTATGATATAATTCTGATTTTCCGGTATAATCCTCTGAACAGAGTTCCTCCCAGTTTCGCTCAATTTTTGCAACTCCAGCAGTCAATGGAAAGACAAGTAACAATAAAGGTACAAAAGGGATGATTTTCAGTAGATCTGGAATTGTCTCTGATAGTCTGCTATAATCATTACTCCATACATCCTGAGTAAATTTATCCAGTACATAAAGAGGAATTATATTTTTAATAGAGGTGAGAACTGAATAAATTGCTCTGTATTGTCTATGAGTACCTGGTTTGTATCCCAAGCTGAGATCTGGAGGAAATTTAAACAGATGTTTCCTGACTTTATTCATAAAGATAATTATAAACTCACCGGGAAATTTCAAATTTCTGTGCTAATTAATTAGCGCGATATCTAATTAAAAAAAATCAATTTTCAAGCGATTTTAAGGTATTCAACTAGTTTTTAATTTTATGCTTTATCTTCAAAATTTTGTGAACACAAGTCTCAAACA
>JAJRQD010000146.1 GCA_024280435.1 archaeon
TGGATCATGTGTGACAACGCAGAAAGTGATATTTGCAGTTTTGCAGATTTCACTCATGTATTCAACAATCATGGCACCGGTTTTCTTATCTAAATTTCCTGTTGGCTCATCTGCAACAATAATTGTGGGTTTTTTGACTAACGCTCTTGCAATTGCTACTCTTTGCTGCTGTCCGCCAGATAATTGTGATGGAAATCGATCAATCTCGTTCTCCAATCCAACTTCATTCAATGCCTCAATTGATTTCTCACGTTGGTTCTCTTTATCGCCCATCATTTCCAGAGCCAACTGTACATTCTCCACAGATGATAGTGTTGGGATCAAATTATGGAATTGAAAGATCCAGCCTATCTCGTTTTTTCTATGTTCAGTCATCTGCCTCTGATTGAAATCAGTTATATTCTTGCCATTGATGGTTATTTTGCCGGAAGTTGGTAGATCAATACCACCAAGTTGGTTCAGCAATGTTGTTTTACCAGATCCAGATGCTCCTAGTATCACTACAAATTCTCCTCTTTTGATATCAAGGTTCACTCCTCGTAGTGCATGAACTGTGATATCACCAGTTTTGAATTCTCTGGTCACATTCTCTATTTGAATGATCGTTTCACTCATATTTTTACCTCAATTGTTTTGCCAAAATTCAATTATCATCATTAATTCATCAACAAGGAAAGGGATTATATCATCAGATGGTAGCGGGTTCAATTCCAATTGAAGTAATATTCCATCTATCATTGAGAAAAACATTAAAGATCTTATTTCAGGTTTGTTTATCTTACCGAGGCTCATTATTCGATTGAATTTTGAGATATATTTCTCAAATTCCATTAATAATGATTGATCAAGATTTTTCATATCCATACCATAAACATGTAGATAATCCATAATAAAATTGAATGTGTGCAGATGCATCTCAAGATCAAACATTTTCAGCAGAGAGGACTTGAATTCTTGATTGAAAGTATCTGGATATTTTTCCACTTTTTCAACTAGATCTTCAAAATCCTCCATAAAAATATTCATAATATATTTGAGAACATTCAGTGATAATCCCTCTTTGTTCTCAAAATGATGAAATACGCTACCTTTGGCCACATTTGCCTCTTTTGCAATTTCAGCCACACTGACTGCTCGAATAGATTTTTGAGTAAATAACTTGATTGCAGCATTTAAAATACTATTCCTAGTTGATTCCTTCTGCAGTTCTCTTTTACTCATATATCTATCTTCTCCAATTAGTTTATATTTTCTTTCCTGTTAATGTCATTAAATAATAAAATCAAGAGAGATGATATTGATATTTGACCTTAACAATATATTATTGTTCAGAGAATAATATAAAGTATATGTTGACTTACCGGTCAGTCAATGACCAATGGGTCAATTAATTAGCAATTATTCAGCGATGAAGAAAGTAGCCCCAGAGTATTACAACACATTCAATGGAGAGATTATTAGAGCATGTGAGATCCAAAATTTGCACAAATAAGATGTTGTTATTTAACGATATAAAATACCTTGAAATTGATATTAATATAAAAATAAAATATTTTAAAAATAGTTTAAATTGCCTATTGAAGGTTTATCATTGTATAATATAAGATATAGTAGCAAAGAATCAGTGATAGAAGTATGTATTAAGTTAAATTCGTGATAATATATAGCGGGAATCGATAAGAAATGTGATAACAGATTGTGAATACATATTTTGTATATTTGTACCCAATATTAAAAAAAATTGATATATGTATCAAGAATGAATTATATTGGGTGTGTTAATACATACATTCTAAGTCATTTTAAGCAAAATTATGGATTAAAATGAATTGGATTAAATTGCCAGTAGTATTTAAATCAGTATTGCTAAAAAATACTAATATTAATGTAATTTTTACTTTTTTCCATAATTATTTAATATCAATATGAATAGTATTTATCGCTTATTATTACTATTTATGCTTTATACAAGCCTCTATTTGCGATATTACTATATAAATAAAAGCTAAAAATCAATATATTTATATGCAAATTTCCAATAGTTCAGTTGGTCTTTAATAAGACAGGAAAAAATAAAATGAAATTAAAATCATTAATAATCGGAGTATTACTCTCAATAAGCTTAATAACAACACTATCATCTGTTTCAGCAGAACATATGCAAGAATTTCCAACAATGGAATGCGATAATCCAACTGAATTCTATGCAATCTCGGCAATTCCAGGAGAATTGAAATTTAATATCACAGAACTATCAATCTCTAAAGATGTATGTTTCAGCTTTAGTTTCATCAATCAACAAGAATCTGCACATGATCTAACTGTTTTAGATAAAGATGGAGAGGAATGGATCCATATGGATGTATCAACAGCCTCGACTGATGAGGGTACTGGTGAATTACAAGGATCAGGTATTGGAACACATTATTACAAAGCACCAAATTATGATATTACCTTACAAATTTTCTGTGAGGTAGAGGGCCATGCAGATGGTGGAATGGTGGCAGACCTGATTATTGGTGCAGGTGGATCGGGACCGGATAAAATACCTGGATTTGAACTACCACTCGTTATTGCAGGATTTATTTCAATGCTGATTGCAATTCCAAAAATCAGAAAATATTAATTTAATAACTAAAATAATTACACTTCAAATATACTGCAATAAAACATGGAATTAAACTATTCTAGATTATTGCTGATATATATTAATTTGTTTTACAAAATTAGTCAGTACCTCAATAAAGCTTTCTTGTCTACAAATTGTACTGTGACCACCTTTTTCAAACACTTCCAACCTAACATTTGCCAATTCACCCCATTCTTTGATCATTCTGTCCATATCATTGAATACCACGTCATCCAATGCATAGAGCAAAGTCATGGGTGTATTTGATCGTTTTGCAGCCAGTATGGGATTTACTTCATAGTCTTTGTATTTGATGAATAGAAGATTGAATATAAACTTAGCACCAGGATATACTATCCGGGTCAGTTTTTTGGAGAATGGCTTGTAAAATTCATTTAACCCCGAAGTTATTACTCTGGGCGGTGCTTCTGCAAATACAGCTCTGACAAGAGGATTAGTGCTACCTGCAAGAATACTTGCACCTCCTCCAGCAGAATGACCATGCAGAACAACTGGTTTACCATACCAATTTATCACTGCATCAATATCCTCTTTGAAACGCATCAAATGCATACCTGATAGCAATCGATCTGAATCTCCATGATCTCTTGCAGATATGATAATTGTGTTGAAGCCAAGATTAAACCACTTCTCAGCCCTAGCAACCATACGTCCCCGATCTTTTCCCCAAGCATGTGTCAAAACAACAGTATTGTCAGTAATACTCTCCTGTTTTACAAACCACAGCTCTATCTCTTTATTTTTCACCTTCAATCGGTGATCTGTTAGTATACCAAATTCGGGTACTGCATCAAATTTTGTACGGGGAATTCTTGCAAAATAGAAAGTAACTAGTATTATTATTGTAATATATACTAAAAACAGTACAGATAATGAGATCAAAGTGATTAATAGAATATCCACATATCACTCAATTGATTTTTTTTTATAAGTTCAATTATTAAGATGAATAATTTATAGTATTTTTTTTATTTTACAGTTCAATCTAATTTCTCTTCTTGATCAGAGAGTATGCTATAGCTGCAAATAGAAAAGTCATGACTGAGTGATTATAAGACAAACAGGTTACACAGATGCAATAAATATACAGTACTGAGTATTGAAATACATTCAATAGAGAGATCATAACGTATGAGATCCAATATTTGTACAATAACTTTTGATTAAAAAGCTTATTTCATCCTCAAGAATATTGTAGTAATATTGTCATCATGTTCGGGATTATTTTTCAAAGAATAATCAACAATAGCGTAGGCCTCATTCTTTATATTCTCAATATCAAATATTGCTTTAATACTATCCATATTAATTACCGGTTCATCAATTACACCATCAGTAGTTATTATTATCCGCTGTTTATCATGAAATTTTATCCGCCCTGTATGATATCCAATCAGCTCATTCTGATTTATCCATTCATAATAGTGACGTGAGCCAATTTGATAGTAGGGGCCCCATTCTCGGTCAGGATCATGTGCAAAAACCATCACATCACCAACAGAGAAGTATCGGATTGTATTGGCTAATCTATCAATACCAACCATTGTATAACTGGCCCAACCTTTTGCATTACTTGTTTTCAAATTTTTCAATGCCAGAATATTGAATCTGTGACAGAAAGGAATGAAATCAACATCCAATCCAGACCACCGTGAACTATCAACCAATTCTTTGAAAGTATCAAGTAAAATTTCAGTGCCATCTCTTTCTTTATGGCCATCAGCGAGTATACACATTATATGGTTCTGATCCTCACTGTAAACAATTCTGCCACCATCCTCATTGATACCTGGCTTTTTCTTGTGATGTCTGATGCCAACACATCCTGCAACAGAACCAAGAGGAAATGTTTTATCAACAATTTTTTTAGGTTCTAACATCTCTTCCGGATAGATTGATACATGATTCCAACGGATACTCATATACGATCAATTAACAGGATCAAATATCAATTATCGTATAAAAACCTGCAATATAGTTTAGAATTATTTTACTCAGTAGCAATAATATTTTTTTTTTATTCCTTAATTGTTTTTCAGAATTCAAGCTAAAGATTTTTCCTGTACAAAAAATAGGTGGTATTTTTAATTATATCGACAATCTCAGAATGTCCCCTCTTAATTGCATGTTCTAACACGGTTATACCATTTTTATCTGCAATAGATATATCTGCTCCATGTAAAATCAATTTTTTAACTATTTGTTGGTATACCTCACTATCATCACCAAACAGGACAGTCTCCATCAATGCAGTCCATCCAAGATTATTTATCAGATTGACATCAATCCCAGTATTCTCTAGTAAAAAGATCACTGTATCAATATGACCTCTCTCACACGCAGGTATCAGAGCAGAGCCTCCGTAGTAATTCACAATAGAATAATCTGGATTATAATTGACAAATAATTCAAGTAGTGGTTTCATTCCATTTGCTCCTGCATATAAAAATGGAGTTCTTTCGATATTATCAAGATGAACTTTATGATTATCTATTTTTGCTCCATTCTCAAGAAGTAGTTTTACAATCTCAATATTATTATGTTCAGTTGATAGCAATAACATAGACTTACCTTCAGTAGATAGCTTATCAATATCAAAACCAGATGATATCATAACTTTTATACGTTCAATATCATTATTCTTTAACGCATCCTTGAATGAAATTATATTCATAATACAGATTGTATGGTGAAGTTATTAATTATTTATCACAATCAAATGATAATCTTGCACTATTATAATTATTATAACTATGGAATTAGCATTGAATCTGTAGACGAGAGCTACACCTTCTCCCATGGCTACAACTGTGGAATTATAAGGCAAACAGAGTATACAGGTGCATTAGCTGTGGAGTGAAATATATCAATGGAGCAATAATGGTGGCCCCAGAGTATTAAAACAGATCCAATGGAGAGATCACCATAGCGTGTGGTATTCAAAATTTGTACAAATAAGATGATAATACCAACTGAACACAAAAACTAAATTTTATATTTAATGTGATCTTATAAATTCACGTATATGCAACGCAGCAGCCACACCCTCTCCCATGGCTGCAACTGCTTGTTTAGTAGAGCCCAACCTGCAATCTCCTGCTGCAAATAATCCCGGAATACTAGTCATTAGATTCTCGCTTGTTTTGATGAACTCACCTTCTTTTAGATCTAGTAATTGACGTACAGGTTGTGTGTTTGGAGATAATCCAACAAATAAAAATACACCTGTTGGTTTAATCTCATATTCCTCAGCAGTTTCGATATTTCTCATCTTAAGCCCTAAAAGTGTCTTTTTCATACCTGTATTGACCTCTACCACCTCTGTATTCAATACCAGCTTTATCTTATCATTCTCAGATACCTTCTGCTGCAATACTTTGGATGCCTTCCATGATGATCTTCCATAGATTGTTACCTCTTTTGCAAATTTGGCAAGAAATATAGACTCCTCAAATGCAGAGTTGCCACCACCAATAACTGCAAGGTATTTATCCTTGTAGAATGGCCCATCACATGTACTGCAGAAATGTATTTTATAGCCAATCAGTTCATCCTCACCCGGTACTCCAAGTTTTTTATATTTCGTACCAGTTGAGATCAGCATTGCCTTGGCAGTTACCTCATCACCCGTACTTGTATATGCTGTCAGATAATTATTGTGTTCAATTCTATCAATCTCTGTGGCAGTTAAAAATTCAACTCCAAATCTCTTGCATTGTTTAACAATTCTATCTGCGAGCTCACCTCCGCCAATACCATCTGGAAATCCTGGATAATTGTCCAATCTCTCAGTATAGGAAGCTTGGCCACCCAGACTGCCCTTTTCAATAACAACCACATCCAGACCATCTCTTGCACAGTATAAAGCAGCTGCAAGACCAGCCGGCCCTCCTCCAATTATCACCACATCATGAAAAGTATGACCAAGATCTACTTTCAAACCAAGTTTATCAGCAAGTTCTGCATTTGAAGGCTCAACAAGATTACTACCATCATCAAATACTAGAACGGGGACTTTGCGTTTGCCATCAGATATATTCTCCACAAATTGACTTGCCTCTTCATTATCAGTTATATCGATCCATTCATAAAGTATTCTCTGTTCTCCTAGGAACTGTTTGGTTCTTTTACAATCAGAACACCAGGACGTACCATAGATTGTTTTTAATGCTACCATATTAATTTTATTTTACTATCTGATATAACATCTTTTCTAGATAATATAATAAAAATGTGTGTTAAAAATTTATATTTTATGTATTTATCAATTTAGTTAAAATTTATAATGAACGAATTTTATTCATAATAATGCATGTATAGAGGTATTAGTACAAGATATATTTATATCGCACCATCATTAATTATATCGTACATTGATTGTTTGTATAATATATATGCTAATTAAAGGTTATATTTTTGCACCAATATTAAGTCTTATAATTAAGTGGAATATATTGATAATTATGGCAGTTTCAGAATATGAATTAGCATTTCTATTGATTGCAATATTTCTCACCCTAATCAAAGCCTCACAGGTTGTATCACGTAAATTTGGTCTACCAGATGTACTTGGAGAGTTGATCACAGGGATTATACTAGGGCCAACAATACTAGGTGTATTATATCTGAAGGAAAACCCCAGCTCATCATTATCAAGTATTCTGAAAGTAAATCAGTATCAATTGGATCTCACAGGCATAGTAATTAATTTTATCAGTGAATTTGCAGTATTACTGTTATTATTCAAAGTCGGTATGGAAGTAGACTTCGATGATCTCAAGAAGGTAAAAACACCTGCATTCCTCACAGCCAGTATTGGAATAATTCTACCTATAATAGGTGGGTTCTTCATGATCTACACCGTGATCAGAGCTTCATCACTCAGTCTAATACCACCAGGCATACCACTTTTCAGTGCAGCAGTATTTCTAGGAGTAGCTCTTACGGCAACTAGTATTGGAATATCTACCAGATTATTCCTTGATCTTGATAAGATGAGAACAAAAGTTGCTCAGACAGTTGTTGGAGCAGCAATAATTGATGATATAATTGCAGTTGCACTATTCTCAATCATCGTTGCATATTATGGTGGTTCAGAAGGCTCTGGATTTATTGGAATTATTGTTAATATTACAATATTCTTTATTGTGAGTATTTTACTGTTCAAATATATTATACCTGCATTTATGAATAAGACAAAATCATATATTGATAGCTCAGTACCAGTATTTGTATCCATTGCATTCATGCTATTCATGAGTGTGTTCGCTCAGACACTTGGACTGGCTCCAATTATCGGTGCTTTCATGGCAGGGGTGATTATTGGAAACGAGGATGACTATCTTGATATTCATAAGGATTTTGAACCAATTACCTCATGGATTATTCCATTCTTCTTCCTTGATATAGGATTATCAGTGAACCTGACAGAAGTACTTAGTGTAAGTGTTATAGTTGTGGCGTTTGCACTGGTAACTGTGGCAATTATTGCCAAATTCCTTGCTGGATACTTAGGAACTGTATTTCTAGGATACACCAAAGGTGAGGCAAGAACGACTGGATTAAGTATGGCTGCCCGAGGTGAGGTTACTCTGATATTCGCATTCACTGGTTTCTCCTATGGATATTTCACTGAATTATTCTATGGCATCATAATATTATCAGTGGTATTGATCACTATCATGCTCATCCCTACAATGAAGTATGCGATGAAAAATTGGTTACCAGTTACGGAGTACAGCTCCCCACCAGAAACAGAACCAAACTATTAATAACAAGAACAATCATAAAATATTACTATCCCAAAAATTAAATTTATTATTTGAAAATATTAATTGGGGACAAACTTTATAAGAACTATTGATATTTTATATCTTATGGTATCTAAAAATAAAAAGTTAACAGTGAAATTACTATTCATACTTTTGTTAATTCTACCACTATCAGCATCTGCTAGCAGGGAGTATAAAATAACTCCAACAATTACAGATGCCTATTATACAGATCTTGATAATGATGGCAATCAGGATGATATTCGTATCACAGTAAAGTTGAAAATAAAAGGATTTGAGGACAAAGTAATGGACAAAGGTGTGGTATATAATGTTATACTAGGGCTTGTACTTCCGGATAAAACTGAGGCCTGGTATATACTTACAACCATTGCCACAACTACAAATTTAAAACTAGACTTTGATATGTTGAA
>JAJRQD010000147.1 GCA_024280435.1 archaeon
TCGGTTTACTGTAGTATCAACTAAATCGATATGAATTAATGAATTGATGTTTATTTATTTAGGTAGTGACTGGTCGTTTTAACGCCTTGATCAACTTAATTTATCTGTACTCAGCCTACACCTTTCCGGTGGCAACTAGTTTGAAGTACATGGGCTTGAATAAGAGTTTAAACCACCACCAGATCTTTCTGGTTGGGGATGGTTTTGGAGGTTTTGAGTAGTTGAAGTCAATAAACATTGATTTACCCATCTCAGTCAGGAAGAAACACTGTACATGTCCATCATAGATTGCCTTGGGTTCTTGTCCCTTGACGAGTGCTGCGATATTTGCTGCAATGACTGGAGCAGAATAATGTGCGGTGGAACCTGCCTTTGAGGTTGCGATATTTGTACCATCTCCAAGTGCCCACATATTCTCCTGGCCCTCAACTTCTAGTGTCTCACGATTGGTTGGGATCCATCCATGACCCTTTGCAATTCCAGAGTCAATTAAGAACTGATGTCCTCTGTGTGGAGGTACCATAATCAGCATATCATAGTCAATATCATCGCCTTCCATGGAATAGATAACTCTTTCCTCGGTATCAACATCCTCCACATTGAAGAGTGTTAACCATTCGATATTTTTCTCCTTAAGATACTGCTCAACACGAATATTGGTTGTCTCAATTGAGAATGCTCTTGATAATGGTGAGGTGTAAACAATTTTTACCTTATCACGCATTTTCTTCTTCTTATAGAAATCATCAATCAACATTGCAGCCTCAACAGGTGCGGGAGGGCATTTGTATGGAATATCAGCAATAGATACAACAATTGTACCACCATTGAAATCATCCAATGCATCAGCAAGTTTATCTGCACCATCCATGGTATAGAACTCATGAATTGATTCATTCCACCATTCAGCAGTTTCAAATGCATATCTTGCACCGGCAGAGAGTACTATGTAATCATAGTCAAGTGTTTTACCACCTACTGTCTCTACTTTCTTCTCCTCTGTTTTGATCAGCTTAACCGCATCCTCAACCAGATTTACTGCCTTGGGGAATAATTTTCTACCATCTTTGATCAGACTTTTCTGGGTCTCCCTTCTGAACATTGAGAACAGAGTTCCGGGTTGATAAGGATGCTTGAATGTGGGATCAACAACTGTGATCTCAGCTTTGGATTTCAATTTTTTATGAAGTTTGTTTGCAACTGCTGTTCCACCAGTGCCTGCTCCAACAACAATAATCTTTGCTACCATATCATTCCCTTCTTCTTCGGCGTTCTCTTTTCTTCTTCTTCGGCGTTCTCTTTTCTTCTTCTCGCCCTTCTTGACGACAATGTGGGTGAACTCACCTGATTCATCATCACGGATCTCTACCAGATGATGACCGGTTTTCTCCAACCATGCGGGGATATCTTTTGGACTACCTGCATCTGTACTGAGTAAGTCAATAACATCACCTACTTCATGTTCTTTGATTGCTCTTACGAGTTCCATCAGTGGCCCTGGACACATACTGCCCCTGGCATCTATTGTTTCTTTGACTGTGTAATCTGTCATTTTTTTAAGTCACCAATACCTATTGGATGTACCAGATTGATTTAAAAGTGCCTGGTACCTCACTTTTTTTGCAGAATTATCTACAGTGTGATTGTGAAATCACTGTCGTCAACATCAGCTGCAAAGTTTGCAACACCTGCGATGTCATCAACAAGTTCATGGAAGTCCTCTTTCTCAAGGCCAACAACATCTGCCACAAGAGCACATACAGTGATGGTTATCTCACCAAATTCTTTCATATCAGAAAGCAATTTCCACCATGGGATTGCTTTACCAGAGTTCAAAGATTCAGAGAATTTTTCTGAGAATTCACCATAATGTGATCTGACGACTGTATCTGTGCCTACTTGATCTTTTTTGAGAGCATAGACAGCATCATTCATTGCAAAGATTCTTACTTCAAAATCGCTGGCTACAAATCCACTTGTTAAAAGAGCCAATGTGGTAAAGTCATTGAATGTACCACTTTTGATTAAAACATTTATAATTGTCATAATTTACTCATCTCACATGTACATAGTGATGTCAGCGTCTTTTGCAAATTCCAGGAATGTTGCAGCTCCACCAACCTCAAGCTCGTCAATCAGATCTTCACGTTTGATACCCATAACATCCATAGTCATTTGACATGCTATTAACTGAACATCACCGAGGATGCAGGCCTCTAGTAGATCAGGTATAGTAGCAACACCAGCATTGTTCATCCATGATTTCATCATTTTTGTAGCCATGAATGTCATTCCGGGTAATCCACCAATAAAATTGGGGATCTGGATTGGACCAATACCGGGCATTGCGGGATTTGCAAGTGGTGCAACTTTTAATTTCTTCAATTTCTTCTTGTTGACTATGTCAAGTCCATAGAAAGTGAAAAATATTGCTACTTCAAAATCGAGGGCACTTGCAGTTGAACCTAGAATTAATGGAGGGTATGCCTCATCAAGTCCACCTTTACCTGCAATGATTGCCATTCTTTTGGGCTTTTCTTCGCTCATTTTCAATATCTCCTATTTCAACCTCTTGACAAAGTAGATGTATTTTCCATCTTCTTTATCAGAATTCATTAATTCCTGTCCAGTAACTCTGCACCATGAGGCAATATCTTTCTCAGAACCGGCATCGGTTGAGATGATCTTCAGGATGTCTCCAATGTTCATAGCTTTTAATGCTTTCTTGGATTTTAATATTGGTAGTGGGCAACTAAGGCCGCTGGTATCTAAAACTTCAGTATATTCTGTCATTTTTCAGTCACTTCTTTAATTGGGAATTCAATCATAAAGATTTCTTCCGCTATGAATACTTTTTGATAAAATCAATAAATATCCACAACATAATATACATTTATTATATTATAAATAGTTATTTCGTAATTTTGTACTTGACCATCAAATTCATGATTTTTTAGCAATAATCCATGTTTTCATAGAAAACATCGGACTAATGTAGTGAATTACTATATTTCATTGTAACGAAAACAAATTAGATCATTGGAATTCGGAATTTTGTATTTTTATTTAAAAACATATAGTAATATGCACATAATTCAGCTATACAAGGACTATTTCGCCATCACGAAAATTAAAATACTATTATTTTTGTGTTCGACACATATCAATTTATTTAAATATAATAAATTGGCAAAATTTCGATTCCAAGAAATAATTAATATCAATATATAAATGTATAGGGAATCAGATACAAGAAAAAATACATAGAATTTCAGATAAAATATATGAAATTAAATAATAATTGTTACTTTTATTTGTATTCACAATGATAAATTAATAATTTATGCTACGTAAATGAGAAATAACTTGATCCACAGACTTATTCTTCTAGATCGCAATAAATCAATAGGTAAAACACTGTATGATGATGGTACCATTGATCTGAACCATGATCTGTTAATTGGACTAATACAGGCACTCATGTTACTTGGTGAGACTTTAGGTGAATCAAAAGGTTTGTTGAGAGAGGCAGAACTTGGAAAAATGCAATTAGCTATTTTATCAAAAGATTATTTTGCATATGCTATCATACAGGACTCAATTGATAATGAGGCATTTTCTAGAAAATTACTTGATGGCGTACTGGATGAGTTCCATGATGAATTTAAAGCTCAGGACATCACACGAACATACAAGAATGAAGACAAGGTCAAAGATAGAATAAAAGAATTATTAACATCAATGGTATTCCCAAAGGAATTATTACCAAAAATCAGAACAATGATCGATGAATTTATGCAAGCAACTCATTATATGATTGACACCTTGTTCTTGTCAGACCTTGATGATGGAATAATCGAAATATTTCATAGTAGTGAGAATAAAAAAATAATAAAAATATTACTTGAGATACTATCCGAGATCTCATTTGACAGGCAATGGATTGGAGAGTCCAAATTATTCAAACCTGTTGTAACAAATAACCATGAGAGTACCCATGAAGTTTGGATACTGCACAGAATTGGCTTGACTGATTTTGTATTGGTCGGACGTGCTTATTATTCTCCAGGGGTTCAAAGAGAGACCCTTGTATCAGAAATAGAAAAACTATCTGATTCTATACAGAATTTATTATTGAATTCAGCTGAATAAGTTAAATCCTTGAAATTTACTTAACAATTAAATTTCTGATATTAAAAGAGTATTTATGTAAAAATTTCTTCAGTATTGATATATGATCCATAGATTGATAATCTATAACAGGAATAATCACAAAGGTCTGACTGTTTTCAATCGAGGTTCAATTGATATAGATTCTAATCTTCTTCTATCTCTCATTGAATCTATGCTGTTATTATCTATGGAGCTTGGTAAAGTTGAAAAAGGTTATCTCAAAGAGATAGAGATCGGTAGGTATCAGATAAGTTTACTGGATCATTTTGAATACACATATATTGTGATCCAGGGTACTTATGATAATGAATTATTGACCCGAAGGATAATCAATCTTGTAATAGACAGTTATCATGAAAAATTGATCTCTTTGAATTTCAAACATGGATTGAGTGTTGATGATACATATCAGGAAGAGCTGGGTAAATTCATTATGACACTTAATTTTCCAGATGAATTATTACCTGTAATAGAACCACTGGTTGAGGACCTAATCATCAGACTGTATGGAAAGGTGGATCTATTCTTTATTACAGACCTTGATAATGGTATTGCAAATATATTCAAACAACCCGATGATGGTGAGGGACTGATCACATTATTAATGCAGATACTATCTGAGATCCCATTGGAAAAGGCATGGATTGGTGAATCTAGAGTTGAGATCAATTCTAGAGGTAGAAAAAATGAGGAGTATGAGAGCTGGATAATACAACGTATAGGCTTGACTGAATTCTGTATAATGGCACGCGCATTTTACAGTAGCAGCGATAGAGACACGATAGTACTTGGAATTGATGAGATAAGTGATATAATTCATGATAACTATATTAACTGGGCTTTGTCACAGGATTTGACTAAACTGATCTAAACATTCAAATCTGAGTTTACAAATATCATTTTGTGTCAGATCAAAGAATAAAAGGATTCGCTTTTCTTAGTCTTCCCATACTAGGCTGGGGTATAGCTCCAATTATAGTGGAATTTGGTTTAAGATTTCTAGAACCGCTACCTTTTCTAGCATGGAGATTTATAGTAGCACTACTAATTTCCACTCCAATTATCATGTATTACAAAAGACAACACTTTGCAGTACTATTCAGATCCAAATGGACTTTGATTGTTGGACTTGCACAGGTATGGGCAATTACTACACAATACTTGTCTCAATTGTATATCTCACCATCCATCTCTGCAACCATATCCTATAGTTATCTAATTCTTGTACCATTTGTATCAAGGCTATTATTAGATAAGAAAATTGAGAGGATACATATTTTGGCGGTGTTAATTGCCATAGTTGGACTATTGATGATTACTAGTGATGGTGATCTGAGTGCATTCAACACAGATTACAGAGGGATATTGTTAGCAGTGCTCTCTACATTTGGCTTTGCCACATATATTGTATCTGCATCACGTCTGGTTACCAAAGAGATTGAGAATGTGGACAGCCTGGCACTTTATTATATCATTATTTTTATTGTATCCATAATGGGTATTATTCTTGCATTAATATTTGGCTCAAGTATAGATCCTATGATAATTCCTTCCAAAGGCTGGCTGTATATTATCCTTCTGGCAATATTCTCAACTATTATAGCATACTCTGCCTATATACAGTCATTAAAGTATATATCTGCAAATATCGCATCAGTACTGTTGTTATTACAGATAGTGATACCTTATTTTATAGAGGTAATATTTCTTGATGCCAGTATTTCATTTTGGATCTACATGGGCGGATTGATTATTCTATTTGCTTCATTTATTCTTATAAAGTTCTCTAAAGATGATTTACATTGAATTTTTTGTCTGAATGATCTGTGCAGCCACTGAGATTGCAATCTCCTCTGCACTCCCGTCTGATATGGGTAATCCAATTGGTGCATTTATTCGGGCTGTAAATTCTTTGAGAATTGAATTTTCATCGCATAATTTTTTAATCTTATTTATTTTGGCTTTTGAACCCATTAAACCAATATATTTGAAATCCAGATCTAGTTGGAAAAGATTTCTCAATACATGATAATCAGTATTGAACCCATAGGTAGTGATTACACAGTAATCTCCCTCTTGAATTCTACTCTTGTTTATTGTCTTATCAAATGATCCGATTATTAATTCGTCTACTCCAATATTTCTGTGGTCATATAAAAATATCTTGAAATTTAAATTTCTCATAGTTCTGTAGATTGCCATTCCAACATGACCTGCACCAAAAATATGTAACCTATTGCCCACCCCTATTTTTTCACAGTATACTTCATCATCTTTCTTTTTATTAATTACAATTCCGTTCGAATAATAACAGAGATAATCCCCTGTTGATGCGATTATTTTATTAACCGTATCCTTATGTATTTTCTGTATAAAAACTCTCTGAGAACCTGAACAAATCAAACCAGAAGCATTTTCATCACCACTTCTATGAATTAACTCCTTGATTTTAATTCTCTCATCTATATTTGAATATTCATTTATCAAGGATTTTTCCATAATTCCTCCTCCAATAGTACCGATCTGTTTACCTGAAACAATTGCCATTTTAAAACCAGTTTTACCAGGAGAACTTCCCTCATGAGCTATTACCACAAATAATACTGCATATTCTTCAATACTCTCATTTAACTGTTGCCAAAATTTATGGTCTCTCACAATTTATCTATTTGGACTACTTATATAAATATTTGAATTGGTACTTTATTCCAATTAACTATACATATTAATTGATTATTCATCTCTTCACATATATATTTTTATAATTATAAATAGTCAATTACATTGGTTAATTCTCATCCATTTCATATTTGAAATTAAAGGAGAATTTTGGTGTCCAAATAATGAGCTATGATATCAGATTAATTTCATTGGATCCACATCTCAAGAATAAATTAGGGATAGATGAGATCAACATTGAATTAATTTATAGAGAGGGAAAGAATGCAATAGTTTTCATGTATGAAGAGGAAAAAATCAAGGTGCCGGATGATATGAGATATCTCATCCCATTTGGTAATCCACCCGCATATATATTTGGATATACCATTTCAAAAGGACACGCATTTGCCAGTTTGTTCCAATCATTTGATAATGCATCTCATCTGTTGATACGATACAACTCTGATCTTATCCATCCAATTTATTATTTTACACAGATGTTTGATAATCTTAGAACTATACTTGATAAGAATGAGTTTCTCACAGATCTGCATCTGAGGATTAAAGATTATGATCTTGATATACTGAAAAAAATTAAATCATTGGATTCAATACTGTACACACTGTTCGCCCATAAACCCATGGTCGTTGTTGGCCAAATTGAAACTTCTATCAAATTCATAGGAGCTTTGATCTCTTTGATACCCGATGATGTGCAGAAATACTATGGTATTAGCATAAATATTGTGGGTTCTTATCACAAGAATACTTTATTCTACATCTTTGAGGATATTGAGGAATTTGATTTTGCGGAACAGATAAATTCATTGCTACTAAAAGAATGTAATTTTATATCGTTGGAAACAGAACAGATATTTACCAGTTATTCAAGCAGTTTTACCAAGAAAATTGCAGATGATATAAAAAATAACAGGGATAAAATTTCTATTAAGAAGCAGATAGATAAGTTCTATGAAGAAATAAAAAAGAATATATTCATTACTGACCTGAGTGAATTGGCAGATTTGATGCAGATTGAATTCTCAGATGCAGATCTAGTTAGGGAACTCCAGCCAATCATCAGGAGTATTGAATATTGAGATTACCAGAACACTACATAAACGCAAGTATATGGCATGTAATGTTATTATGGGTCAGCTATTTTGCATCTATAAGTATAATTGTGATTATACTGTTATCATTATATCAAAGAAGACGTCATGAAGCAATGAAAAAAATTACTGATCCAATAATTATTCTCTTAATCTCAATGCTATTGATCCCACTTGTATTTAGTGCTTCAAGAACTACAATTGTGCTTACCGGTGAGAACCAGTATAATCAGGCTGGATCTTTTGCATTGGTTTTCGCATTATATTTTGTTCTATGGCTAATTGGTATCAATAAATATCTTAATCAGATTATCAGGATACCAAAATCAAGGATATTTAAATTTCAGCGTATTCAAAAATTACTTTATACCGGTTCAATTGCCACTTTCATATTAACTATTTTCGCCTTTTTTATAGAAGGAAACCTGTTAGAACTATTATTTGGGATTGTAGCACTGTTTGCACTATTTTCATTCTTATATTTCAGATCAGTAATTCTGAACGAGAAGGATAAAAATGCCTCCAAATTAATACAGGCAAGGTTGGATCTGTATAATTATTCTGTGATCTCACAGATAGTTCTACTGATTATTCTGATTCTAGGTGCTATGATACTTTCTCTTGATCTTATCACAGATGGCCCTAAAGCTGAATTTTTTGTATTCTCTGCATTGGATCTCATTACAATTATCTCGGCAATTGTCTTATTCAATACTATCAATATACCAAATTTCATCCGTTACAGATACAATCTGAATCCCAAACGTTTCAAATTCATTGCA
>JAJRQD010000148.1 GCA_024280435.1 archaeon
ATTGTATGTTTACTCATCTCAAGCACCTAATTTAGCAGCAACTCTCTCCTCGAGCGCAAGAGTTTCCTGAGTTTTCTCATCACTTGAGTTTGAAGTTATATCAAGAATTTTTCCAAGGATCTCCTGATATTCATCATCATGATCACACCAATAACATTTCAGATCATGGGTTGCTGCTATTTTCTCTGGACCACCACGACCACCATCAGCAATCTGTTTTGCTTCTCCCAGCATTGCAATTGAAGCCTTGAGATAAGTTGCTGATAATTTCTCCTTGGTTAATTTTCCTGTGAATAGTATTTTGAAAAGATGATATGATAACATTAATAATTTATGGGGATCTCCCTCAAAATCATAATCTATCAATTCCTCACTATCAGCTTCTCGTCTCAGATCAGTAGCAGAGACAAATTTCCAAATCTCTGAAATCTCCAAAGTGTACCACTTGGGTCTTTTCAACTCAATAAGAAAGGTTTTACTGCCATTTGTGATAGCATAGGTCGCTACTCCTTTTTTCCCAATATTCACACGATTTTCCTCTCCCAGTGCAATTAATTCATCCAGGTTTTGATCGACCCATTGCATTAATTTTGGAGATAAATTATCTTTGAGAGGATAATATACAGTCTCATTTATCCCAGAGAAAACAATCCAATGCGATCTGGTTCTGAAACCTTTGAGAAAATCAAACACCTGATCACTAGCAAGGAAATCAAAATTTTTATGTCTATGAATGGCAATCCCATCCACAAAAGCTCTTGCATCATGTTTTGCATGATCGTATTTTGAAAGAATACGATTCAATTCATCTGCGAAAACAAATTTCCTGGTTGGATTCATATCTGCATCCATGAAACGTGGATCTAATAGATCAGTAGTTGGAATTATCCAATCTGGTAATAATTTCTTCAAATGTTCCATTAAACTTGAGAAAGTAAGCCAATATCCCTTCGAACCATGCCTTTTATGATGTTTTTCAGCATATGCAGCCATGAACATAGTCTTTCCAGTACCGCTTGGACCAACAACTAGGAAATTATATACATGATCCAACAGATTCATTCCAACACCCCATCTGTGGACCAAGCTGAACTCTTCTTATTATAAGGAATAATGGTAAGAATATGATTAACCAAACTCATTAGTTTTGTACCACAATACATCAATGTAGATCTGACATTGTAATAAGAATTATTCAATGAGATCCGTTCATCAGATGTCAAGTACTGGTGGTTAGTCATAAGATCTCCAAGCAAAGAAGAGCTTGATACCAGATCAATGAAATTTACAAAAACCGCACTATTTTTGGGTTTCACAATCATAATTTTATTTTTGGATTTAGTGGCCATTGATGACTCAATGAATGCAGCAACTCTGGATAGATGAAACATGGATTCTTTGAAATCTGTTGCATTGAATGATTGAGAAATAAGTATCTGCAGATTATAGAAATAATCCCGACTATATATTTTGAATTTTCTAGAAGCAGGATCTGGACTATCTCTTTTGAATGTCATGAAATCTTTTTTTATCTTGGAGAAATTTCTATCATCCTTCTCAATATAATCAGTTGAGATAAGATCCTTTACCTCAACCTCAAAAGATTCTTTGACTGCTGCACATTTACTATCTACCTTATCCAATAATGACTTCAACTTATCTGAGAAATTATTGATCCGATCGATTTCATTAATAATCTCAGCTGCTTTGTCCATAATTACCTTGGAAGATAAACTCTTCTCAACTTGCCAAACAGACCATGAGATTACCTCTTTTATCTCATTTCCACTATAAGCACCTCTTATTCTCACCTTGGAATTAGATGTCAAAGCATCACTTTTCAGAAAATAAAGAGGAATTGGTTTCACATCAAAATTAGGTAGATTTCCTTTACCATAATACAATTTCTTGAGTTCCTCCTTCTTGGATTTAATTGTAGGATATTTCTCACACTCAATTAATAATCTCTCAACAAATTGCCAGATATCATTCTGATCAAGTTGACTCATGGCCATTGCTATAGCTGCTGCATTCTTATCATTTTTATCTCTGGTAAAATAATCAGATACAGCAAAAGAGAATGTTTTCAGCTCCGGTTGAATAAATTGTTGTTTCTGCTGGCTCACTTATCCACCTCCTTCTTTATAATTTTGTTAGTTTTATTACTAATTTTCTTTGTACTATCATTTTCTTCATCTGGAATTAATGCCATCTGCATTTGTCTGCTTGGTCGGATCCAGGTAATGTCAATGTTTACAATAAATACAACAAGAAATGCAGACCATGTGAACACTGCAGCCCAAAACATCTCGGCAGCAGTACCGAAAATAGAGAATAATTCAGCTGTTGCCAGATATTTAATCATTCTTGCCAACTTCAATGATTCAAGAAGAATTAATGTATAATATATTATGGATATTGAAAAGAAAACTCCAATAATTAATAATGGGAAAAATTCATCTGCATATCTATTAAATCTCAACAAATCATCCTCAATAATTAGATATTTTTGATAGAGAAAGTAATTTGCAATGAAATTACTTATGAATAATATTATTAAAAGAAAAACTATTTTTTTATTGTGGATCCAATCAAATTCTCCTTTATAGATAATTTTAGAGAATGATTGAGTTGTTGCCTCAAAAGAAGGTTTATGTGTGAGATTATTAACTATCTTTTCATCATTTCCATTTATTTTCAATGCCTTCTCAATAATCTCTTTGAAAGATTTATCCTGGTAGGAACCATTTGTTTTGTATATATGTTCACATCCGTCAGTTTTACAAATAACAGGAGTATTTTCACTCATCTCTTTTTGATTCCTCCAATAATTTAGTTTGCAAATCAGTAGGTGAAGACCTCAATAGGTTCTTCTTTAATTCAAGTTCCTCAACTCTTGAATAATTAGCTATTGCCTGTGATTGTTGAGATAGTTCACCAGGTGATATATCTCTTTCAGGAAAACCTAAAATTGCATAACATTCTCTTAATTTTTTAATTAAAGAGAGAGCAATCTCCTCATTCCATTTCACATCCCTATCTGCTAATGAGAACCCACTATCTGTAATATCATTGGTAGTCTCCTCAGTGGGGGGGGTTGGATCCGCATTAATCTCAAGCGAGTAGAGATGACTCATTATTACCTCAATTGTTTCGTGAGATAATTTATTAATATGTGGACCAGCTAGTTTGAAGAAAGATTGGATTTCCTCACCATATTCTGATTTAGTGCGAATATGGAATATTTTATTTATTAATTTATCAGCTCGCTCCTGCCGTTTCAGTGGTTGAGTGATGAGCTGAATAACTGCATCCTTGATTTCAGTCATCTAACAACACCTAATAAAGTGAAAAACCATCTCACTATGAAGAATGCTAACACAAATAGCAATACCCAAAAGATCATTGGGAATTGTGCCAATTCCACTATAAAAACTGCATCAGGGAATTGAACAGAGATATTTTTTACTAATCCATAGAATACCATTGCAATCACAATAAGTGCAGCAGGCCAAGTAATATTTGGATAATTCCTGTGAAATTCATGTGCAGTGTTTTTCATTACTGGAGAGTGTTTACCATCACGCAATCCTCTGACATAACCACTTTTCTCAGCAGCTTTGATTAAGGCTTCGAATTCAGATATTGTCCTTTTCTGATCCTCTGCAGTTCTCTCAACCTGCTTATATTCCTGATATCTTGCCTCTGCGCGATCCTCTGCTTTTTTACGACTGGCAAAATGTGCTAATACATGTTGTTGTTCAATTTTTATTGGAATTTGATCCGAGATCCTCATCTTATCAGTAAGATGCATAGTACAAAAAGCCACATTCACTTTTTGTCCTTCTGATGGGTTAAATACTTGAGCCCAGTACTGAACAAATAAAGCTGAGAATACTGCAGGTCTTTCCTGCATGAGATCGATTATTTTAAAAATTGCAAAAACAAATAGTAACCACCCTGCATTGCTGGGATTGATATCAAGTAGTAGTTGGTCTTCGGGATTTAGTGTCTGCTGCACAATGAGAAATAATGTAATTATCCATGAAATCATCAATGTAAATCGTGAAATCCTTCTTTGACTTTCAGGATCTGCTTGTTTTTTAATCACATCCATTGAAATGCTAGATAAATTTTGATCATAATTCGTCATTATTGCTGTATGGATGAATTTAGTTTTCTTCGGATCCATTGGATCCTTCATCTCATGACGATAATATGTTATTTTTAGATCCTTGCCATTTGGATTAGGAATTGTATCTTCCCTCCACACTAGCAAAGGTCCAATTGTTGCATGATGTTCTGGAAACTCACGAGTCTTATCCGTCTCATCAATAATTGACACATTAGAATATCTATGTTCCAATAAATACCCTGATCTTGCATTTTGCATAATAAAAAATGTGTGTGATACAATAAAACATTATGAATTACATTTGCAATTCAAATTTAATTCTGATTATATTTATTAATGAAAATTAACTTTGATCAATTATGAATCATCAGAAAAGATGGGAATTGCAAGAATTGATTTGTTTAAAACAAGATTCGAAGAATAGAGAATAATAATAAAACCACTAATAAAAAGGTACTTGCAATTAGCTTATTAGATACTTTAACCTCATTGAAATCATTTTTCTTTAGTTTGTACCTCTTCTTTTTGATATATTTACCTTTTTTAACATCCCAATGCTCCTCAACTTTTATTTCTAGAATTTTTGTTAATATTACCTTAATAAGACCTGCTAAAATCGATATTACACCTATTGCAATGGGTAATCCTAGTTGGGTCCATGTTATCTTGATATCAACTGTTTTACCAAAAATACTATCGATCATTATTGCATAGGTTTCACGCTCAGTATCTGAAATATAATTATTATTTGTTATATCCTCAGTATCCAATAATGCAGTAACTGATTTTGATAAGCCAAAGGAAATTCTTTTACTGATTGTTTTTGTTGTGGATCCAATCAATTCAAAAGCTGAATCCAATATAGTAGCATTGACATCCTGTACATAAGCATAGAATTCAGTAGTTACATTTGCCACCCACAATGATCTTATCTCGCCTGGTGACAAAGTGTAGTTGGACCAGCTGTCATTTTGCTTTAGTGCTAATTTTGTTGCCTTATCGGTCGCCTGATTGTATAGGCTTACTTTGTATGCTTGTATCTGAAACTGATATACTTTATAGCCCGAAATTGATGATGTCTGATTGAATAGATTACCAGGGTATATCTTTCCAAAAAGATCACGAAATTCAATTAAACTTGCATTGAATGTATTCTCTTCTATCTGAAGTATGAATGAATCAAGCAAAGTATTGTTATAGTAGAGATCCCATGGGACCTCTGAAAATTTATAGCCGTCCAAATCATAAACATATATTAGAATAACTTCAGTTTCTTTTGTAATTGCTGCATTGGAATAGGAAGAATTAAACCATACTGTTGCTGATGAATTTGTAAATTTTATTGCATAATTAATAAGCACTCCATCCGCGGTGTTTCTACTAGATTGTATACTAGTACCTTGTGATATACCCGAGCCACTAGCCACCAAAGTATTATTCTCATAAATATTATAATTGTAATCTTTGCTAGATATCACATATGTTTGAATATATTGATCTGATAATGAAAAATCTAATACTGAAACAATGAATTCATCTAATATCTCATACTCATACAGATATGTAGTACCTGGCAACTGAACTAGATTTTCATCGATTGAATAATCATAAATACTCACATAGCTAAAACTATGAGATCCAACTGTCAAATTTTTTGGAATGTACTCAAGATCATTAGTATAGCTAGAATATGAATCTAAAGTGTAAAAATATGATTTTGTATCATTTACACTAGAGAGAATAAAATCTGTTTCAGTCTCATAAATCTCTGATGTTGTTGTTGTATTTATAAA
>JAJRQD010000149.1 GCA_024280435.1 archaeon
GAATATTCTGTTCCAATGATCTGAAAATACTTTTTATTTGATTTTTATTTGTAGACTGCTCTAAAAGATTTATTACCATTGGATGTTTGAAATTTATTTGAAACTTTACTTTTCCTTTTCTTCGTTTGATATTCCAAAAATTAATAACTTGCTTAGTCTTATTTGATGATCTCTTCACAGTTTTTTTCCTCTGTTTGGATACTTTAACAGAATTATCAATCGCTATTTTTGCATAGTGTTTTAATTTCTGTTTAATTGCACCTGGTGGTGTAACTGTTGATTTTTTGATATCTATATTCCATAATTGATCTGCTTCATTAGATATGTTTAATTCAATCCGTGCTAATTTGTAATTTTCAGTTGGTTCTATTTTTAGACCTAACCAATTACCATATGAGATTATCCTGTTGTTTCTATAGACATAGAATCCAGAATGGTTGACCCATCCCCTATATCCCTTCATCTCATTGTATTGATCTGCTGTTACTGATGAAAAGTGTGGCAGTATGTGTATTCTGACCATATATTCATTATTACTACCAAATTTTTCTTTTGCCATGTGTAGTGTTTTGGGAGATATGTAAAATGGGTTCCATGGATCAATTTCAGATCCATTTAATCTTATTTTCATACCTTTCTCTATAAACCTATGGAAAACAAGAGCAATATGATTTCTCATTTCTACTAGCATGTTATTGAATATTTTGTCATCTATTGGATAATGTGCATTATCTGTGATTAATAGTCTGTCCATTTTCTCCCATAATACAACTGTTCCAGAGGTAATATTCTTAAGATTAGAAATTAATTTTGCATAGTTTGACCTATTTATATCCATTTGATACCATTGTTTTTTCTCTATTATGATATCTAAATCCCATCCCATTATGTGAATTTCACTGTTTATCTGTTTTGAAGAAACTATGAATTTTCTGCATTGAGAAAATGATGCTGTTTTTAATCCAAGACCAAAACGACCAAGTTTATCCCCTTGTCTCATTTCAGTTGGTGACTTGCTTCCAAATTTCATTGCAATAAATAATTCTGCTTCACTCATTCCTTTACCGTCATCTAGTATCATTATAGTTGATTTTTTCCCATTCCATGTTGTAAAGATGTCAATATTGTTTGCGTCACTGTCTATACTATTATCAATTATGTCTGCAACTGCTGAATTTAGATTATACCCAATTGATCTTAAAGATTCAATTATTGCCTCTGGATCCGGTGAATTTATTATTGCCAAAAATGACCCTCCATTTCTCTTTAAATGAATATTGATTATTAAATATGTGGATAATTAAGACAAAAATGATTAATAATCACAATAATTTACAAAAATAAACGGGCAAAAAGAAAAATAAATAATATACTACATATATTGAATATTATGAAAATGGGAAAAAATGCTGTATTACTCGGTATTTCTAGATTAAATATAGACCATGATTTTATATCTAAAAATGGTTTGAAACAGAACGTGGGGAACCAAAATTCCAGATTGTCTAATATTGGAAAAAATCATACTGATTTTTTTCTCATAGATAAAGAAATGAAATTAATGATTGGGATTGAAAATGTAATTTCATTTGGTAATATGATAAAACGGTATTTTAAAGAAAATTATGAGAATTGGAAGAGTACTGGATTATTATCTGAACTGAGAATAATTAGTGGAATGGATAAGGGAACAGATATAATTGGATTAATCGATGAACGCTTGTCTTATTGGTATGCTCTTATGATGGATCATCCAGATGAATTAGAATTCAGGATAAAAATAGACAAAAAAAATTATTTCACTTTTGATAAAAAATCAAATCTCAGTACTGAAGAATACAAAATACTGTGGAATCTTAAATCAATATTGATTGCCAATCCATTTCATAGCAAATTAGTGAATTTTGAACATCTTGGATTTCATCACAATTCTTTTGTTCTTGTATATAAATATATGAATGGGAATGAGATATATTACAGAGCTGAGTTCATTTTCCAATCAGGTAACATCTATAATAAACCAACACTGCACCCAAAATATAACTTTGAGTTTTTATTTAAGCAGAAAATCCCATTTTATGATATACTGGATCAACCATTAAAGGCATCTGTTATAGTGGCTGAACCCGATAAAGATGATCTTGAAAATATAAATAAAAAGAATGATGAGATTAGTCTTCTTCACCATCGTAATCTTGAGGAAAAACTCGAAATATTGACAACTGAGAATAATTCCATGAGAATTGAGGAATTCGCAAACCTGATATCAAGTACTCTTCAAGTTAGTAATAAGATCAATGATTTTATCATAATGAATTATCACAATTCAAATTTTGAAGATAAGACTTTAATTATTAATGGTTTCTCATATACAGAGGAACTTGATAGAGTTGATTTGTTAGTTGTTATTTATGATCAAACTGATAATATTAAAATAATTGGAAAAGATATTGTCTTATCTCTTATTCATTCACTTATTCTATTTATCAAGAAATGCCAGTATGAAAATTATCAGGATGAATTGGAATTATCATCTGAGATACATACTCTAGCAGAGTTATTACAGGAAAATAAGGAAGTTATTAGTGATATAAACATAAATATAATTTCTAATTCATGTATCAAAGATCATAGTATTATCAGTAATTCTGTAAATGAACGTTCAGAAATACATTTTTCCTATAACATAATTGATATTTATAAAGTTGGTGAACTGCTGAATCAGATGGCACAGGATGAGGAAGAAATTGATATTGATTTCTCAAGGTATGGTTTTTATCCCAAATTTCTAAATGAGAATTTCAGAGGGGGGAGTATGGAATATGAAAGCTATATTTTCATAATACCTGGTATTATACTTGCAAAAATGTATGAAACTTTTGGATCAAAATTACTTGAGAAAAATGTAAGATCATTTCTTCAGTTAAGGGGGGCTGTCAATAAAGGAATTAAAAAGACAATCCAGGAGGATCCAAATCTATTTTTCACATATAACAATGGAATTGCTGCAATCGCAAATAGAATACATACCGTGAATATCGAAAATAAAACTTATCTCTCAAAAATAAATAATATGCGAATAATTAATGGTGGTCAAACCACTGCAACACTTCATAGTACAATAAAAGATATGAACTTTCCGGAGTTGGATGAATTGAAAATTCTTGTTAAATTGACACTTATTGATGAAAGAGAATATGAGGATGTTCATATCACGAATATATCACGTTTCTCAAATACACAGAATAAAATTAGTAATTCAGATCTACTTTCCAACCATCCATTTTTTGTCAAATTCGAGAAGATTTCAAGAAGAATATATTTACCTGTTTCTGACAATGATAATTACCAATATTGCTATTTTGAACGGATGAGAGGTGATTATAGTGAAGAACGTGCTAAATTAAGTTCAACTGAAAGGAAAAATTTTGATATTAGATACCCCAAAAAATTGAAATTCACCAAATTAGATTTGGCCAAATTTTATAACTCATGGGATAAACTACCTTATATCGTAAGTAAAGGTGCTGAGAAGAACTTTGTAATGTTTGAAAAGATACTTGGTGATCTGAAAATAGATGATATGTCATACAAGGTTTTTATTGCAAAATTAATTCTTTATCTGAAAATTATAAAGATAGTGACTGCAAGACGTTTTGGTGGATACCGGGCGAATATTGTTACATACATAATGGCTCTATTATCTGAAAAATATTCTAATGAGGTAAATTTTGATATTATATGGGAAACTCAGGAAATCAATGATAAGTTGTGCAATTTGATTGATAATTTGGCAACCGTGATCCAAGAACATATATTTGATATACAAGAAGGAAAAAATATTGGTGAGTACACAAAAAATGAGATTTGTTGGGAAAAATTAAAAGCAAAAAAGATTAAATTCTAACCCTATGTTAAATTCATTGGTTTATATATATAAAAAAAAATAATTTAGGTGAAAAATGATCAATTAAGGGTTGCCACTGTTTTTTCTGGAATTGGTGCTTTTGAATATTCTCTTAAAAGAGCCAATATTGACCATCAGATTATTTTTGCATGTGATATTGATAAATATGTGAAAAAATCATATTTCACCAATTATGAAATTTCCTATGATTGTTGGTATGATAATATATCTGATATAGATGGAAAAAAATATGAGGATAAGGTTGATATATTTGTGGGGGGTAGTCCTTGTCAACCATTCTCAGTTGCAGGCAATCAAGAAGGTTTTTCAGACCCCCGAGGTCAATTGTTCTATGATTTCATCAGACTTATCCATGAGATTAAACCTTCAGTGTTCATCTATGAGAATGTAAAAGCAATTATGAACAACAATAATGGTGATACATGGGATAAAATTTCAGAAGGTTTCACCAGTACAGGTTATCACTGGAAATATGAGGTACTGAACTCAAAAGATTATGGCATTCCACAAAGTAGGTCACGTGTGTTTATAGTGGGTTTCAAAAATGTGGATGATTACTCTGATTTTTCTTTTATGCCACCATTGGCATTGAAATTGAAACTGCAGAACCTACTTGAGGATCATTTTAATGAGAACATGCACATGAGTAATGACCTCTATGATATGTCAAAAGATTTTAATCTCATTGCACCTTTTTACATCAAGGATCCTATTAAAATAGATGATAGATATTTTCTGTCACATAAACTTATGCGATATGTAACTGCAACCAATATCAAGAATTTCAATAATAAGCTTGATCTTGATCCAAAGATTGCAAAAACCCTGGTTGCAACCATGCATAAGATGCACCGGACAGGTATTGATAATTATATCACTTACGGTGCTAGGCTGAGAAGATTGACCCCCCGGGAATGTTTGAGATTAATGGGCTTTGATGATAGATTCAAAATTGTGGTCAGTGATACTCAAATGTACCGGCAAGCCGGAAATAGTATTGTGGTGGATGTGCTTATTGGAATTTTGATTGGCCTGAAATATGATATTGATTCATCGTATCAACATATCTTATCAATACCTGTTGATAATAGAAAAACATCGTTGGATCTATTTTTTTAACTTTCCCATGATGTATAATATGAGTAAAATATACCTGACATTTTGGATAAGTGTGGATACAATTTTTATCTATTATGATTACTTTCTACCAGTTATTACTTCAATAAACTAAAAATAGGATACTATAATGCAGGTTTGTGTTAAAATTCCTTGATCTATTTTCAGGTGTTGGTGGTTTCAGATTAGCTTTTGAGAGATTTGCACATGATAATGGTTTCAGTACAAAATGTGTAGGTTACAGTGAAATCAATAAATTTGCCAAGTTATCCTATGAAAGTAATTTTGATATTGTTGATGAACTTGACCTTGGTGATATCACAAAGATCTCAGATTTTGATTTGAAAGATAAAAATCGATTCGAGAATGATATCAACACGAAAATTCCAGAAGTGGACATGATTTTTGCAGGGTTTCCATGTCAACCATTCAGTATGATGGGATATGAGAAAGGTTTCAGGGATGAGAGGGGAAAATTGTTTTTCTATCTCAATAGTATAATTGCAGTCAAACGCCCCCGTTTATTCATACTTGAGAATGTCCGTGGATTGAAAAATCATGATAATGGAAAGACGATTGAGAAAATCGAAGATCAGTTAAGAAAAAATGGGTACTCAGTAACAATTCATCTGTTGAATACAAGAGATTATGGTTTGCCTCAGGTAAGACGTAGACTATTTATTATTGGAGTAAGAGACGATTTTTCAAATGATGCTGAAATTATTGCTCCACCTGTTGTTGATCTGAAAACCTGTAAATATCCAACTATATTTCATTTATTAGAGAAAAAAGTTGATAAGAAATATTATATTCTGCCAAAAACTCTGAAAATAATATTGGCTGATGGTTCTGGTAAATACAGGGCAAAGTCTGTTATCAACCAAATCATTGGAAGACCTTTGACAGCAACGATGCATAAGATGCACAGAGCAAGTCAGGATAACTACTACTCTGATGATTTTATTAATGGGGAATATGATGATGATCTGAATGACGTAATACGTAATTGTGAATATGATCACAATATCCGCAAACTAACACCAAAAGAGGCATTCTTAATGCAGGGATTTCCTCAGAACTTTGTGGATAGATGTAGAGATGTTGGTATCTCAGACACACAACTGTACCGACAGGCTGGAAATGCAGTATCTGTGGATACAGTTTATCATTTGATCACACACATATTTAGGATAATTCCGTATATTTTCTCATAAAAAATGTACATTTTTTATTTAATGTACAGGAAGCGCAATCTGGGTTCTGTGGTTTGCAAACAAGTGCAGAGAAGTCAAGAATTGATAGAATAAATATCTTTATGTTTTTCCTTGGAATGACCAGATCTGATAGAGGTTCAATAATTTTATCTCTTTTCAGGTCTGTTATTATATTTATTCCAAAAAATCGCATGTACACACGCCTGAAATTTGTATCATAGATTAATCCTCGAGTATTATAGCGCATGAGCAAATACATACGTGTGATGTACTTTCCAACCCCTGGTAATGTGATAAGTTTCTTCTCATTTTTTGGTATATTATCTTTTATAATACTGGCAATCTGGATAAGGTTATCAGTACGTAGTCTGAATAATCCCAAAGGTTTCAGTATATTCTCTAATTTTTCTTTGTCCATCTCTCGAAGATCTTTGAAAGAATTTATTCTCGAGAAAATAAGATACCAATTATCGGATACTGTATCTGATCGAGTTCTTCTTAGAAGTATCTCTGTGACAAATAATTTGAATGGATCCTTTGTTACTCTCCATGGGTAATCTCTCAATCCATTCTTTATACGCCATTTTTTTATCCCTCTTCTGAAATAATCTATTTTTCTCTGATCCGGTGGGATAAACATAATTTGGTGGTGTATTTTTTGAATAAAATAATCATTATTTAGGAGTGTATTTTTTATTAATAATATAGACTAATCTATTTTTTTTTTTCGATATTCTCTCAATAACAGGTATATCTAGCAGTGCAAATTCAAATTTATCAAGTTCATCCCGATTTATCCATCTGAAATCATTCCCAGAATGCAGTGTCAGATCTCTGGATCTCACCTTGCAGTTGTACACTATCATAATTGCA
>JAJRQD010000150.1 GCA_024280435.1 archaeon
CTCCAGATCTTCTCCATTGCACCCCAGTTATCCACCTGGCCATGCTCAATTGGGTAATGCAGTTTTAGTACACCTCTGAGGTTTAATGCCTCATCACCAATATAGTACTCACGTACGTAGTGATCAACATCGGTCATTATTGATTGATATTTTGGGTAGCCTACAAGGGTTGGGAATACACTTCGTGGTTGATCCTCACCTGCAAAGCCGTTTTTAGAGAGACCAGTACCATTATCGATAACAAGTGCTCGGTTTGCTATTTCTTCGCTCATTTTTAAAATTCTCCAAGTATTTTCTTAACGATAGTAGATCAATTGTTTCCATATTGAGAACAGTATTTTATTTGCTATAATCAAATTGGGGACTGTACAGCTGATCGCCATCGTAAGTACAGATATGATTATGATGTATTATTATATAAAGTTAGTTGTTATCAGAAATAATTGCGAACTAGATTTTCCTGAAAATTGAGTGAATGTACATATGCCACTATAATTTGGTGCGTTTATCGTATATGTAAGGGATGTTGACATTAATTATACGTTTAAACTATCTGAGGCATAAATATATAAACAATATATAAATGATTTTAACATATTTACCGTACATATACTGTATATTTTTTCATTCAAGTATATATATATTATGGAAAAATTATCTGCATAATTCATGGAGAAAACATAGTTCAAATGCTAAATTCTAAAATTTAAGACATTAAAGTTACAATTCTGAAAAAAGATCCAGCGTAAATACATAACAATTTTACTAGTTATTGGTCTCAGTATCTGTTATGTGAACAATTATGTTAGTGATATATATGGAACGTATGTATGATAAATATGTTTTCTAATGACACTATATAAACCATGGTTGAACTATGGTTTTATGATATTAGTGCATTTTTTTAATGATTTTATATAAAATAAGCAAGATAATTGTAAAATACTGTTCAGGAAAATTATTCAAATATTCGTTTTAATACATAAAATTCACCTGTATCAATGCAAATTATTATTATTCATATTCAATGTATGATTATGTAAAAATTAGTACTACAAAGGAATAATCAAAATATATGAATAATGCCTGTTTATACCTTGAAACTACTATATTATAGATCTTATGCATATCTTAGCTAGTACTTTTATTATAAATCCAAAATTAAGACAACAGGTTAATATCTGAACCTCTAAAAAAAAAATTATCTCAAGCCTGTATCTCCCTGAAAATCAACATCTCAAAAATCAATTTATACAACTTGATTCTATCAGAATTACAATAAATATAAAATTTGAATAAAATTGATTTATTCTATTATTTTTAGATTTTTAAAAAATATATTATGAAAGAAAATATCTATTCATAGTAAAGAATTTATAATTTTCAAACATTAAACTATATTATGAACTGGGGCAACTTGTTTGCAGTTAGAGCATTGCATGGTCATAATTTTGATTTATCAATGATATATAACCTGAAAATTGATAATTTACATTCTACAGATATTGTTTTTGATAATCAAATACTCAATATGTTTGATATCAATAATTCTGAAGAATATTACATACCTGTGAATAACAAGAATTGTCCCATAATAAATCAAGTAAACAACTACAAAATATTTGTATGGCAGGATTTCGCATTGATAGTGAGAAGTGATACTATTGAGGAGTATCATTGGATTGTTTCATGTATTTCAGCAATGCTAGGAAATATAGAGATCAACAAAGAAAATATATTGAATTTTAGATATGCAAATCTAAGCCATATAACAGAGTATATTGATGAACCCAGTGATCAATCAGAATTTATCACCACAATACCAAGAGTGAATTACTATCAAAAAATTGATTCCAAAAATCTTGAGACAGGTAAAACAATTCTAAATATTATAATTGATGAGGATATACAGGATGTATACGATCTGATATTTGAAATTAGTAGATACGTGGCATATTTGAAAAGAGATCCCAACTCTGATAATAAAAAAATTATATACAAAATAATTCAACTATCTGATACTTACCATGATAAAGTAATCAAAGACCCAAGAGAGGTAATAATTCATAAATTACAACTGTTGTATCTGATAAATAAAGTATACATTCCAGCAGATATATTCAGTGAAATCATCAAATATGCAGATAATTTGAAAAATAAAGCAGATGATCTCGGATTAGATAATGTGGTCTGGATAATTAATCTATTGCTAAAGTGGTATTTTGGAAAAGGCGAACAGTTGAAGCCGAAAAATTGGGAAGATACCTCAATACCAAATAATCTACTGCTTATACCATTTTTGATCGAGATGAATGAGAACCAGGAAGATCTTGATGATGAGACAATGCTGATGAATTATCTCAAATTGAATGAAGTTATTGAACTACCAATACTGTTTGATGCTTATGAAGTCTTACAAGAGAAAATTGGCAAATATTATCTCAAACTTAATGATTATCAGAAAGCAGAATTATACTACAAATATGCCCTGCAGATATTTGAATTTCAGCACAATTATGCAAAGATCAAAATTACCAAGAAAATAATTATCAGAGCTATTCAAAAACATTATACCGAACTTGCAATTGCAGCCAATCTTTTCAGCAATACAAGTAGGAAGATTGAAGCAGAAGCACTTGCCTGGTCCGGACTACTTAATGCATTGAGATTGATAGAGAATGTATTTGAATTTGAATTCAGTAAAAAAAACTCTCTGGAGATAATTCTAGAGTATTTTGATATGTGTAAAAGACCTCTGTTAAAAGATGATAATGATATGAGAGAAGTGGTTGAGCTCAAATTGAATGAATTAAACAATTTCTTTATCTCATTGAAGAATGATGAGCTTGATGATGAAACAGCCAGGATGTATCTTGAGATGCATGCCGATAGTCTAAAATTCATGGTACCAACCAAAGCAGCACAGTTTATGCTGATGACCTCAGATGGACGTCTACTGTACACTAGAGAAGCGTCTATGGATAGCGAACAGGATACAGACACATCTTATTTACTTGCAGGTGCTTTGACTGCCATAAGATCAGTACTCACCGAGGCATCAATGAGCCAGGAGGGTAGTGTCAAAGAGATTACTCTGGGAGATAGTGTATTACTGATAGAAGCAAGAAAAAGCGTGGTTGTGGTTGCATCCTCATTGAAAATTGATGATCAGCTAAGAGCAATCACCACAGAGATGGCAGATCATATAGAAGAGAGTTGGCATGAGGAACTATGGGATTGGTTTGGAGATAGAGAGAGTATAACACCCATGATAGAATATGTTGATGAATTGATTGAAGAGAAATTAATAGGATAGAAATATCTTTAATAATTTGAATTAATTATGACTATCAAAAAAGTCCAGCATACGATTTAATCTATCAACCACATGCTCAGGTTCTCCAGACCTGGACAATTCATGCCCATCTCTAGGATATCTCACAAAAGTAACTTCCTTATCATCTTTTTTCAGAGATGCAAACAATTCCTCTGCCTGTCCAATAGAAACCCTGAAATCATTCTCAGAATGTATCAGTAGTAGTGGTGTATTAATATTCTCAGCTCTTGACACTGGCGATATATCCCAGAATAACTGAAGGTCTGTCCATGGTGTTTTACCACCCATCTCCCAGAAACCAAAGAATGGAATATCAGTGGTACTCCAGAATGATATCAGATTGTATACACCTCTCTGTGCACATGCAGCTTTGAACCTTTGATCTCTTGCAATCAAATTGGCCACTTGAAAGCCGGCATAGGAACCACCTGTGGTGTATAACCTATCTGCATCCACCCTATCGATGAAATGATCC
>JAJRQD010000151.1 GCA_024280435.1 archaeon
GTGGTTTATGATCAGGCTGGAGCTATTGGAAAGAGATATGCAAGAAATGATGAGGTTGGGATACTCTATGCCGTCACAGTGGATTACGATACATTAGAATCTGAGACTGTGACACTGAGAGATAGAGATACCACTGAACAGTAAGACTTCACAAGGAGGCACTACCCACAATTCTTCAGGAATTGATCATGCAGGTATCTAATTGGAATGATATCAAAGAGGAATTTGGATTAATTCAGGATAATAAACCAGCTAAATCAAAAACCAAGAAAAAAGGTAACAGTAAATAGTGAATTTAGAAAGCCTAGAGGTGTAACCTCTTATAATATATAATTTAAAGTGAATTTATAAAAACAAATTATATTCTGTAGAAGTTTTTGGTATTATTAGTGGTTATTCTGGCAAGCTCTTCCAATTCCACCTCGAATATACTCGCTAATTTTTCAGCTACAATAGGAATGGTTGAGGGTGTATTTGGTCTGATATCATCTGCTGGTGCACAGTATGGACTATCCGTCTCGAGTAATATATTCTCGATACCTGCGCGAACAGCTACTTTTCTTCTATTTCTTCTGATAACCACATTTGTGGGCACTGTAATCTTGTATTCCAGTTCTTTGGCAAATTCAACTGCTTTTAGATTCCCCTCAAATGAATGTAGAAGTACAGGTACTTGTGCATGTTTTGATAGAATTTCAAGTGCATCCATCTCTGCCTTTCTTGAGTGAATAACCAATGGTATCTGTTGTTCATTGGCCAATTCAATACAATCAATAAACAATACTTTCTGTCTATCTCTCAGGTTCTCATCTTTTATCCAGTGATAATCTAGGCCTACCTCTCCTATTGCACGGATATTTTTTGATAATGGATTATCACTCAGTTCTCGTATAGGATCTGCATTGATTATTCTATCTGCAAGAGTTGGCTGTAATCCAATTGATATCTCGATTTCATCGAATTTAGAGGTTTCTAGACAATTATTGAATTGAGAAGGATCACTGGCACAATTAACTATTTTGATTACATCTTTTGATAAAGCATCTGTGATAACATTTTTTACCTCATTTAATTTGAAAAAAGGTTCTAATATATGTGCATGTGCATCTATATACCTGATCAATTTAAAAACCTAAACATCTAGCCATTTCAGGATCTCATTTCCAAGTGATTCAAAAGCCATCTCTATATTCAATCCTGTAAGTGCTGAAGTATTGTAATAATGTATTTTGAATCGATTATCTCCATACTTCTCTCTTAATATATCGAGTTTTCTCTCTATCTCCTCATCATTCACAACTAGATCTGCACCTTCTACAAGATCAAATTTATTACCAAGCAGAATTATTGGAACAATACCTTTTCCAGAATATTTTTTCAATTCCTCTAACCAGTTATCAATATTTTCAAAAGAAGTGGGTCTTGTTTTGTCAAAAACAACAACTCCTCCAAAACAACCTTTGTAATACATGGAGCGTACATTATGGAAACTATCCTGTCCAGCTAGATCCCATATCTGCCATGTGATCTTGTAATCTTTCTCATCAATCTTTATGGATGCATCATGTGCTGCGAAATCAGCTCCAATAGTCATTAAATGGTCACCGGTAAATCCCTGACCCATATAATTTCTACGAATAGATGTCTTGCCCACTGCACCATCGCCTAATAGTGCAATTTTAAGAAAATATGAATTATTTGTGATCTTAGGTTTGATTTTTGGCTTACTTTTTGATTGCTTTTTCTTCCAAAACATTCTATATTCATAACAATCCCTTAATATAATATAAATTATGTGGTTTGATTTGTTAAAGATAAGAATAATTTGGAATTTCTACATTTATAATTCTAACATTATCCATATAGAAAATATGTATATAGAAAATATGTATAGACTGATTCTCGTATAGTGAAGATATATCATTCACATTTCAGATATTATATAATTGCATTATTTTGCACAGGAAAAGTAAGATTGATTTAAGTGTGATCAGTCACTATATACTTCAATACATTATTAATAGCGCTATCAAAAGTTGGATCTATCTGCAGTGCTTTTTCAAAATAAATTCTAGCAGTATCTATCTCTTTTTTATCCACTGAAATCAATCCTAGCTGATTGAATACAAATTTATTCACCACAGGATGATTTTTTATCTTATCAAATTCATTTATTGCTTTTTCTAGATTATTTGTTAATTTGTAAATCAAAGCTTTATCATATAGTGCATAGATATACTCTGGATTGATACTCAGTACCTCATCAAGTGCAATGATCGCAAGATCATATTGTTCAATTTTTCTCAGAATAAATGCCTTACCATAAATCATATCTATATTTTCAGGATATATTCCAAGGGCTTCCCTATACAACTTCAATGCCTCATCTATCTTCCCATTCATGATAAGTTTTGCACTCTCATTGATATAATCCTGTTCATTCATGATTTATTAAATCATTGTGCTTAAGATAAATATTTATTTGAGAACAAGTTATAAGGTGCGAATAAGATATATTTTATACCAATATATATTGATTAATTCACAAAAAATCAATTTCTTTATTTTTTAGTTTAAGAAATTAGGATAAATAACAAGAATAATAAAGTCCATACTCAATATTTAATAATATCATAGAATACAAAAAGATAAGGTTATTTCTAAATTATGAAGTGTGAGAATTGCAATGCGGTATTTGTCCGTTCTCCTTGCCCTGATTGTGGTTGGGAAGTCAAGAAAGAAAGCTCAGAACAGCGTGAAGAGGTAATGGTCAAACCATCTATGCTCAAGGGTGGATCTGCTGTGAACCCACAGAAATTTCAGGATGAGAAAGAGGAGGAAGAGAGGCTTAGAAAACCATCTGAAATGTTCAAAAAAGAGGTAACTGATGAGGCAGAACATCTGGTCAAACCATCTCAACTCAAAGCCAAAAATGAGGCAAGTATGAAGAAGACAGATAAGGAAATATCTTCTGAGACAGATAATAATGAGGAGAGTTTACGAAAACCCTCTGAGATGTTCAAAAAAGAGGTAAATGATGAGACAGAACATCTGGTCAAACCATCTCAGATCGGAGATACAATCAATACAAGAAAGATTGAAAGAAAAATAGAGAAACCAAAACCTGTTATCTCGGGAGATCATGGAGAGAAGTTATTACGTCCGTCTGAACTATCTGGTACTTCAGGTAGAAATAAAATATCTCATAGGGATAAAGTGATGGTAAGCACTGTTAAATCAGGTCTTAATTCTCTTGATAAAAAGATAAGTCATTCTGAGGATACAGAGTTCAAATCAAATGTCAAGGATACATTACTAGAAGTAATATCACTACTTGAGAAACTAATTGAAGAATAGCTTATTTTACAAATAGTAATTTACTTTATACTTTCTAGAAAATTGATTTACAAATTATTTTAATATACAATAAATTAAAAATATATTTTTTTTATTCGCAGTATGCGAAAAGAATACATCGGTGCAATCATTATTTCAATTGTAATTATTGCATTCGTGGTATATCAGAGCTCAGATGAAGACGATACAATTAATGAGACATTTACACTACTGAATGGTCAAACTGCAACCCTATCTGATTATGAAGGTAAGGGTTTATTGATAGATGCTATGGCATCTTGGTGTGAGCCTTGTAAAATAGAGATGGTGCATTTATATGATATATATCAAGAACTTGGTGATCAGATAGAGATACTATCAATAAGCGTTAGCCCTTCTACTGATGATGCCCAGACAATCAATGATTTCAAATCAGAAGTTGAACAGGATAATAATCTGATATTTACATGGGATTTCGCAATTGATAACAATCTGTATATTCAGGAAAAATACTCAATATCAACAATTCCTACGCTGATCTATCTTGATAGCAATGGCACAGAGGTAAAATCATGGGTGGGTGTTGTGGAAGCATCAGAGATAATCAATACAATCAATTCAAATTATACATCTGGTGAATCAGTTGATAATAATAATATTCTAATAGATAGTTTAATCAAAAATCCTGCATTTCAACTATTTATCGGTGCTTTTGTCATTTTTATTATCTATTCAAAATTAGTACCGAAAAAACGATCAGAGATAGAACAATCAGAGATAGAACAATCAGAGATGAATGAATAATTGTAGAATAATCAAAGAACAATCATGAAGAATAGTTATAATTGTACTAAATTTAGCTATTTTTTCATTCAATTTAATCTGAATTGTGAATTATATAATGTCTATACTTATAATATTGATTGTATCTTAGAAAATTAACATGGCATTGAATGAATTTATTTCAATTGGATTTGCCCTTCTTTTTATCATACTTATCCTCGGATTCAGGAAAGTCAATGAGTATGAAAGGGCGATAAATTTTAGACTAGGACGATTCACATCCATAAAAGGGCCTAGAGTTTTCTGGATAATTCCTTTTATAGACAAAATTGTAGTTGTAGATCTGCGTGTTCAGGTAATCGATATTCCTAAACAAGAAGCTATCACCAAAGATAACGTACCGGCATTCATCAATGCAGTAGTATTCTACTCAATTGTTGATCCTGCCAAAGCAATTATTAAAGTACAGAACTATAGGTTTGCGATCATGCAACTGGCCCAAACCACACTAAGATCTGCAGTGGGTGAAGTAGAGTTAGATGAGCTATTATCAAACAGGGAAAAAGTAAACACTCACATATTGGAAGTACTTGATGAGGCAACCGATGCATGGGGTATCGACTGCAAAAGGGTAGAGATCAAGGATCTTGAATTACCAGAGAATATGAAACGTGCTATGGCTAAGCAGGCTGAAAGTGAACGTGAGCGAAGATCAAGAATAATTCTTGCAGAGGGTGAGATGCAGGCATCATCTAAGTTGGCTGAGGCTTCGAAGATCATGGCTGAATCAGGTGGAATTTATTTGAGATTGCTTCAGACAATCCAGGAGATCTCTCAAGAGAATACATCAACTGTGATTTTACCATTCCCCGCAGATTTAACCGGCTTATCTGGTAATATGATTGAGTCTATAAAGAGCAGTATGAAAAAATAGAATTGATTAGTAACAATCGTCAATTTCATCAAATGTATTAATCAATATCAGTGCAAAAAAATTGAGATAATATTACATAAGTAAAAAATATAATCAAAGTTTTGTATAGTTCGGAATGAATTTTTATACTTAAAATTTCAATAATGATTTAATGACAAATGTCTATTGTTCAGAATGTGGGACTTCAAATGATGAGAATGCAGGTTTCTGTGGAAATTGTGGTACTAAAATTGAAGCACCAAAGACTCAGATAAATTCTACTGTACCTGCTAAAGCACCATCTAAGCAGGGTTATCAGCAACCACAGGGTTATCAGCAACCACAGGGTTATCAGCAACCACAGCAGGGTTATCAGCAACCACAGCAGGGTTATCAACAACCACAGCAGGGTTATCAACAACCACAGCAGGGTTATGTGCAACCTGGTTATGTACAACCAGGATTTCAACAACCTATGGGTAGACCTGGAATACCGGGATATCAGATACCAAGGAAAGATCCCTCAGTTGGCTATATTGGGGCACTATTTATCCCTGGATTTGCACATTTTTATACTGATAATGTTGGCACTGGAATTGTCTTATTATTGATAACTATTTTCACATATGCGATTGTAATTGGATTGATTATTCATTTTGTTCAATTTTTAATGGCCGGAGATCGAGTAAAATATTACAATAGATTGAATGGCTATCCACAATAATTAAATATTAATAGAAAATTATTAAATTGCCTACTGAATGCATAATTATACTAAAGTCAAATAGAATTATTAGACATTATTAATAAAATACCTCATCTGTCTGATACTTGTTGGAAATAGTCTGCCTACATTTCTCTGATATTCCTTATATGTATCAAAAAACTCAGCTAATTTCTTTTCCTCATAGTATGTACCAATGAGAAAATAACCACCTGCTCCAATTATCCATGATAATGAATTTTCAGAGACCTCTACAAATAATGTGGCTATAAATATAATTATTGCTCCGAGATATACTGGATGTCTTGAGAAAGAATATATGCCAGAGGTATTCAGTGGTTCCTCTTCTTTGGTTATGCCAATAAATCCAAGTAAATCCCATTTCAATAATCCCAATATTGCAATAATAGTGCCTATTACTAGCCCTGTTAAGAAAAATATCAGATATATTCCCTCTAATCTCAGTCCTTTTACTATCAGATCTCCAATCCCCGGTACATTGTAAGAGGTTACCATGAATGTAATTATTGCAATAATATTGTATAAAACTCTGTATGTTTTCGCTCCAATCGGGATTCTATTCTTTATTGAAATAGATGTGGTGAGTGAATGAATGATACCAAAAAAGCCCCACCATAAAATATACATGATCAATAATGCCCAGTTCATATATATTAGATCAAAGATAAAAACATAAAGTTTGTTATGATTGAAATTCAAATATTATAAGAGGTGGTATTTTGATTATTATCTGTACGTATTTTAAGTTGTGAAATTAATTTCATGCTCCGGTTATTGAATGTGTTTTAATATTCTGGGGCTACTATTCCCATTAATATATTTATCTCCACAGCTATTGCACCTGTATAATCCTCTGTTTACCTTTATTATAGGTCCACAGTATGTATGTGAGGCGTAGCTCACATCTTATTACTCTTTAAATGCTTCAATAATTGATTTGAGATAATACAAAGAGCCATAGGCAATCATCAGGAAATTAATAGTCAAATATATCAGTGAAGATAGTATGAGAATACCTGATAGCATTACTGGTAGTATAATCATTGCAATCAGATAATATTTGATCATATTGAGATCATAATACTCTTTATTTGCCTTTGTGACATTCCTGTACACATAGTTAGATCTGTGAAATGCATAAATTGTCAGTCCATATATGGTAAATACAATGATATATGGTAAAGCAATGTTTGGAAGTAATGATGCTTTGTTTAAGAAAAGACCAATAAGATAGTATATAACCAATAGAACAGTCAATATTTTGAAATTTCTATCTGAAAGTTTGAGATCATAGATGGATAGTTTTGTCTTATTATCAATACTTTTTCGATTTATAATACTGATCAGTATCAATATGATCAACCAATTTGCCATGATTGCAATTACTGCACTCAGTATCTGTGTACCAAGAATGACTCCAAGAACTGCAGAGGGCCACAGTACCACAAATAAGAACAAAATCACTGTTTTTAGACTATCTTTCTCGAAGTACTTTATATGATTTGGCAGGATTGTGTTAATATCTTTTGACATTGTATATGCATAAATTTCTACGATCATTATTGGTAAAATAAAAGAGAATACTGGATGAAAGAAGAATACAAGTGTCAAAGTCTCAAAAATAGCAATTCCACCTATTTTTCCCCAGAATACATCTGAAGAGTATCCATTGAATACAACTTTTGTTATCCATGCCTCGTATAAACCGAAAAGTACACCTAATAGGTACAAATGCTTGAAATCTGTTTTTTTGTATCTCAGAGCAATATTAATGAAAAATAAAGATTGTAGTATGAAGTTTGGAAAAGAAAATAATATATCGCCGATATTCAAAAACCAGAGAGGCGATGCATATGTCATCACCTGTCCAAAATACATGGATATAGTTCCAAATAACAGTAAAATCAATATTATCAGTGAATTATTCTTATTTTTATCAGTCATATTTCTTTCAAGAATTAATAGAATATTATTCTTATTCATTTTGAAAAAAAAAATTGGAAAGCAATTTAACAATTAAATGCGAATACAATAATTCTGTACTTCAAATTTTTACCTCTATGATTTTGTATTACAAATTTTTAATTTTTTATATCTGAGATGCCTTGATGTGCATAATAAGTATTGTACAGTTCAAAATACTTACCTTTTAATCTCATCAATTCATCATGAGTGCCCTGTTCTACAATTGAGCCATCATCCATCACAATTATCTGATCTACATCTCTAATAGTGGATAATCTGTGTGCAATAATCACAGTAGTTCTGCCCTCAAATAATTTATTCTGGGCTTCCTGTACAAGGCTCTCCGTGAATGCATCCAACCTGCTTGTGGCCTCATCTAGAATAAGTATCTTGGGATCACGTATCATAGTTCTTGCAATAGTTATCATCTGCCTCTGACCTGCCGATAATGATTTACCCGATTCTATCAATTTAGTCTCATATCCATCTGGTAGTGCCTCTATAAACTGATCTGCACCAAGCATCTCACATATTTTGTATACCTGCTCATCAGATACATCTTGATTACCATATTTGATATTATCAACCACAGAGCCAACAAAAAGATAAGGTTCCTGCGATACAAGGCTAATTGTATCATACAGTGATTCAAGTGTTATTTCTCTCAAATCCTGCCCATCAATCATGATGGAGCCATCCTTTGGATCATAGAAACGTAATAATAGTTTTGTGATGGTGGTTTTACCTGCTCCTGTATGTCCAACTATGGCTGTCTTTTTTCCTGCAGGAATAGTGAATGATACATTTTTCAATACAATCGTTTCATTTCTATCTTCAGAATTACCCATCATCCTAGCTTTCATATTAGCTTTCATCTTAGCTTGCATCTCTGCTTGCATCTTAGCTTTCATCTCTGCTTTCATCTTAGCGTCCATATCAGGCTTCATATTAGCTTTCATCTTAGCTTGCATCTCTGCTTGCATCTTAGCATTCATCTTACCCCTCATATCAGGCTTCACTGCACCATTCATTCTCTTTTTACCACTATAAGCAAATGATATATTATCCACCTGTATCTCTCCTTCTGAGAATCCAAGAGGCCTTGCATCAGGACTATTTTTCACAGAGGGCCGAGATTCAAGTACATCTGTAACTCTATCAAGAGCTGCCAATGATGCCTGGAAATTAGTTATATTATTTGATAATGCCATTATTGGAGATAAGAACCTTCTAACCATAATTGTACCCAGATAAATTGCACCCAATGTGATTATCCCCGCCTCATTAAGATAACCACCTACAAGTAATACACCCATTATCATGAGCATACTCACAAGCGTAATTGATGGAAAAATCATAGTGAACAGAAAGCCCAATTGTTTGAAATAGCCAAAAGTTTCATCATTCAGCTTTCTGATCTCCTCACTGGTTCTATCTTCTTGATTGAATGATTTGGCAATTGCCACCCCATTAAGATTCTCTGCTAACTTACCCGATACCTTGCCCATAGATGATCTTACCTCCAACATCTTCTGTTTACCTCTAGATGCAATTATCTTTGTAATTCCAAATGCAGTTGGCAATGCTAACAATGAGATCAAGCCAAACCATATGGAGATAGAAAATAATACTATCAATGTAGTCAGAGCAACCAATAGATTCGTCAGCGTAGTGGTAAACACTGCAAGCCCATTGGTAATCTCCTGTGTATCACCAATCACTCTTGAAGTAACATCTCCTGATTGATTTGTGGCATGATAATTCATATCTGCTTTTACTAGTCCCTCAAAAGTGGCTGTTCTTAATGAATGCACCAGCCTATTGGATACAATACTCATAAACCACGTATTTGCTGATTGAGCCATCCATGATAATATAGATAGTGCAAAATATATGATTACAAGTGTTGTTATCGCATCAAATTTATCTCCAACTAGTAACTGATCTATTGCTTTCTCAACTATCAATGGCTGTGCTGTAACTGCTGCTGTGTAGAACAGAGTTAACAATGCAATCAGAATAAGATAGCCTGTAAATGGCTTCAAGTATTGCCATAGTATTTTTAACAGTATTTTGAAAGACCGGGTACGTTTATTATCCGAAAGCATACTGGAATGTCTGCTACCAGGTCTACTCATTGTTCGATTCCTCCTGCAATGATCTGCTCAGATTCAGGTAATAACTCGAATATCTTTCTATAAGATTGGCACCTTGCAAGTAGTTCTTTATGTGTGCCATGATCAAGTATCTCTCCTTTGTGCAATAATATAACCATATCCGCCTTTACCAGTGTATTCAATCTCTGAGTAACTGTGATTGTCAATCTATCCCTGCTCAGATTATCTAATGCAAGCCTTAACAATGCTTCAGTCTTGGAATCAAGAGCAGATGCGCTATCATCAAGTAATAATATCTTTGGATCTGCAAGAATTGCTCTGGCAATTGCCAATCTCTGTTTCTGGCCACCAGATATATCCACTCCTCGCTCTCCTATCACAGTATGTATACCATTGGGTAATTTCTCAATGAACTCAAATGCCTGTGCAGCTTTTGCAGCCTCAATTATCTCCTCATCTGTTGCCTCTACTTTTGCGAAGCCAATATTATCCCTGATTTTTCCAGAGAATAGAAATATTTCCTGCTCGACACGTGATACATTCTTTCTCACCTCTCTCGCAGATATATCCTTATAGTTGATACCTGATATTTTTATTGCACCCTCAGTGCTCAGATACAGCTGTAATAATAGCTTCAAAAATGTGGACTTACCCGATCCTGGACCACCAATCAGGGCGATTTTACTATTTGCAGGTATGGTCAGATTGATATTCTTCAATGCAGGTCTCTTATCACTGCCATAATTGAATGTTACATTATCAAATACAATATCGCCTTCCCAATTCACTTCTGGCTCATTCTCAATTATTTTATCCGGCACAGGATCTATCCAGTTCATCTTCTCCCATATTCTGTTGGCATTAGTCAGTGCCGCATTAATCATAAGAAACATATTGGGAAGCATCAGGCTGGATAACTGAATTGTCAATAACAGCCCAATTACCTGTAGCATAGCTCCTAGACTGATTGTACCATTTGTTACATCAATTAGTGTGAGTGCGAATAATACAGCTGTAAGTACCAGCATGATTAGATTTGGCATATAGAAAGCCGACATTTGTCCTTCAGTTTTTGCCAATTCTGCATATTCAGAACTAGTTTTTCTGAATTTTTGCACCTCTCTTCTGGTGGATTTTAGTGATCTGACCACTTCGATTCCCTGGAATATCTCCTGCGATTCCTCAGTCAATGATCCTACTGTATTTGCAAGCTTTTCTCTGATAGGAATAATCTTCTTGGATTGCCATATGGCTATAATGTAGTATAAAATAAATCCTGATAGTGCAATTACAGTTTTATACAGATCTGTTGCTCTGTAGATGAAGAATAATGCAAATGCAAGTTGGAATATATTCTGGAAAATACCTCTGGCAGCAGGCATAATTCCTGTACGTAGTTGGCTGATCTCAGTCATTCCTGTTGCCAACAATTTAGATGAGTTATTCTCATCATGAAATGTCAGGCTGTGTTTCTGTATTCTATCAAAATATTCTTGCCTAATATCTCGTTCGTATGAGAATGCCAGCGTCATATAGGTGTAGAATGCATAGAATGTGACAATATAGTACAGTACTCCAACGGCAAGTATTTTCAGTGTTTCTGATATGAATGCCTGCCCTAATCCCTCTTCTCTCAGAATATCTATGGAACTTCCCACAAAAATAGCAGGAAGTAGCATTCCAAGTGATGAGATCAGCATTGCAATCACACTGATGAATAATTTTAGTCGGCTTCTTTTTATGAATGAAAAAAATAAAGCGTTGCCTGAGCTGTAAAGTTTTTTATTGTTATCCAATTGAATCACTTCTCAATATTTGAAGTAAATGATTTTTGTTTTTTAAATATATTTAATTAGGATATTACTGTAATGCTGTTAAGATTGATATCTAATACACGAATTTCACTATTCTCTCTTATCAAAATTTAGTTGTACTTGTCTATTATACTTGTCTATTATACTTGCCTATTATATTATAATTATATTTAATTAGGATACTACTGTAATGCTGTTAAGATTGATATCTAATACACGAATTCCACTATTCTCTCTTATCAAAATTTAGTTGTACTTGTCTATTATACTTGTCTATTATATTCTAATTATATTTAATTAGGATACTACTGTAATGCTGTTAAGATTGATATCTAATACACGAATTCCACTATTCTCTCTTATCAAAATTTAGTTGGACTTGCCTATTATATGCTAAAAAAATGCATCA
>JAJRQD010000152.1 GCA_024280435.1 archaeon
ACGGTGGTTAGCCAGTCTAGATCCACTTGGCCTTCAGCGTCAATTGAAAATGATGCTTATAATGGATTTTACTAAGGAGGTGGTTAGTTAAACAGCAAAATCATTAATTAGTTTTACAGATACATCAGTGATCTATTGACGATTTATTTATTTTAATACTTTAAGAATTTAAATTTGAGTTAAATTCATTTATTCTTTTTACCATTTCAATTGTTATATCTATATTTTCTTCGGATATATTTCCAATTATAATACAGTTAGGTATTAATTTATCTTTCTCCACAGTTAAGATAGAATTCAATACTTTTATATCGATTATTCCACCGCCATAAATTGATTTAGGTACAATCAATGGAATATCTTGATATTTATTATCTTCTTTAATTTGTGTTTTCAAAACTGATTGTATTGTTTTTAAATCCAAAAATTTTTCTCCAGATCCTGCTTCAAGATAATACCATTGGAACCAAGATTTTGATTTATATTTCTTAAATAGCTCTATCAACTGATATTCAGTCAAATTAAGATCTGCTTTTGTTCTATAAGCAGCTTTTCCACCCTGAGGAAAGTATGCGATAGTAACTAATTTCAACTTTACAAAGGGTTTCATCAAGTTTATAATTAGTTTTGATTTAAGTTTAAGTAATTTACTTGTTGAATTAGCAGGAAATGGTGCAAAAACAAAGCTAGGGCCTTTCAATAGATGTCTATGACTACTTGGAAATAAACCAATCCTACTATTTACTGATTTATCATTTGTGAAAATATCGATAGGGTGAGGATTGATTATATTCAAAGCATTTATTAATTTATCATACATTTTTTGATAATCTTCTTTTGTGACATCTTTTTCAGAAGCACCTAACAAATAAAAAATACTACCTGTTGTATCATATTGTAGTAATGAATAAAACTTATCATCATATTTAGATAATTTTGCAGGATCACCCAATATACCTAGATAAACCTTCATTTTAATCACTTGGAATTGTATCAATAATTAACGAAATTTCCTTTTTAAATTCCATTTTACTTATCTTACCTTTGGAGTACAATTCTAATTTTCGCATCATATTAATTCCATATTCCAAATAGTTGATGAATTCCAGTGGCTCATCCTCAAAATATTCTATTTGAAATGCCTCTATTTTAGGGCCATCATGATTGATATCTCCTGCTAAAACATGGTCCTCCCTATCAACCTTTGGAACAACAGGTGTTTTAGGTATTGTTTTTGGTAATTTTTTATTTTTTGGCTTTTTAGTCTTTTTTATACCTGATTTATTGGATTTGTCTTTAATATTAATTTTTTCTTTTGCAACAATTTTTTTCACTAAATCTTTTGCTTCAGTAGAATAATTATCAATGATCTTATAATTTTTTTTACTAGCAATCTCAATGGCTACTTTCTGAGAAATAGCAATCAGCTTTTTATTGACATTTGAACCTTGAACAATCCAAATAGCTTCATTTACATGATCTGTTATAATAATTGATCTTTTGTGATGTAGACTCTTAGGACTTGCCTCAATAATATTCAATTTCTTATTTAAATTGACTTTGATAAATTCTGGATCCAACATAATTTATTATTATTTTAGTTATTATTGAGTTTTTTGATACTAAAGAACAATTTATACAATTGATTTGCTAAGAACAAACTTCGGGATTTATTTTGCATTTGTACATATTTTGAAGTACAAAGAAAGCAATTACAATTAAAATTACTCCAATTGATTGATAGGTAGAGGCTCTTGAGGTATCATGGGGGTCTTTAGTTGCTTGACTCATAAGATAAAGACCACCCGCACCTAACATCATGATTAAGCCAGCAACAATTCCTTCAATTAAGAATTGTCTATCTTGACTGGGAAAAATTAATAGTGGTTCATTATTGGCATTACCACCGAATGCTAGTGGATCTTCTACTAGATCATAAACACCACCAATGTAAATATAAAATATACTTAAGAAAACTAGAAAGTATACCATATTACTTGGTATTTTTGTTGGTATTGATAAACTAACTTTAGTAAATACAAAATTAGGTCTTTTCACTCCAGGTATTGCAACCCATGGTAGAGAAGATTTATTTGAGTCAGACATTCTAAACCACAAATAAAAAATCCTCAATTAAATGTTCACTTTCCTCGCGTCAATTTTTTACTATTCATTATAAAAGTGATCTAATCTCGATTTGCAATTATAATTGCTGCTTCTTCATGTATTGTTCTTGATTTTGTTCTTTTTAATGATGTTTTATACTCATTTACAGGGATAATTGGATATTTCAATGAAAATTCTTTATAAATTCGATTATAAATTAATCCAAACCAATACTTTTCACCATTTCCAATTTTAATAATAAAAGCATCACAATGTAATATTTCCAATTGTTGGTTTATCCAGTAAATTAATTTCTCAATAGAAATAAATGAATTACTGATTAACAATTCATTCATGTATATAATTGCAGCACCAATAGTTTTGCCAGGATCAATCCCTAAAATACATTCCTTCTTGTTAAAACAGACATTAACTTTTTCGATTATCATAGCTTTTATCCTTATTTTTGAAATATTATCGGATATGATGAGAATATTAGGATGCTTTATAAATTTTGATTCTGATTTAGTTGTCACAATAATACTGCTTTTCGAGAGATCATCGGTATAGTTTTTTTGATTGTATTTGAAATGATCAGATATAGCAGATTGTACTTTAAAAGCCAATCTAAAATTAGTTGAAACAACAGTTACTAAGATTGATCGATCGACAAGTTTTTTATTCAATAATTTTGTATATGATTTGATTGTTCTTCATCTTTTCTAGGATTGAATTAAAGAATGAATATTTATGAATTAAATTTAGATAATAATTTTGTTTTGCTATATGGCCGTCGTGACAATAGCATTTACAGTGTACTCAATAATTATTGTTCAAAATTTAGTGATAAGCAAATATTAATTATTGATATGAATCGAAGATGGCAACCAGATATAAATAATAAAAGAATTAGATATATCAGACCAATATCTAAGTTCAATGTACTTAAAACAGTATTTGAACTATCTGATTTATTAAATCCACGTTTAGCTTTGCTTATAATTGATGGTTTACCACAATTTCTTAAAGATTATCAAGGTAAAACAGCGAAAGAGAATTTGTACAATGAAAAAATATATGCTGCGATACTATCAAATCTTAAGTATTTATCTAATGAATATAGTATAAAAGTAGTTTTAACTAGTTTTGAGGTTGGAATAGGTAAAAATAATCCTGTTTTCCATGATATTAATAAATATTATAAAATTACTGAGATTAAAATTGATAAATGATTCAAAGTGTTCCAAGTATTTCAGATATTCTTAATATTTCAGGACCTGTTGTATCACTTCCAACTAAAGTACCATTACTGTTAGCAATAATACCAAGCCTTGGATATGGCATACCTCTATTTACAGTAACTACATTCCCCTGAATAGAAAAATAATCTGATAACCATTGAATATCCTCATCTTCAAAAAGTGGATGAGTTAAAAAGCCTTGATTTGATAGAAAAATCATTGATCCAATTAACGAACTGCTCATAAATTGCTTTGTATCAATAACTTCTACATCCAAATATTCAGCAATTAGCTTTTTTTGAGAATTTGGAAATTCATTTGAAACCAATGCAGCCTTATCAGAGCATATAATTGTATTTCCTAACGCAGTAATTTTTGATTGCAAAACATGTACTGATACATCAGATGGTAATTGTTCATTAATACGATTAAATTCATCCTCAGATACTAGACCTGGTAATAACAAATGATTACTATTTCCAACTGAAAAAATTCCATTCAGATGTGAATTTGAAATTGATGAAATTACAACATCAGTTTTTAGATGCTGCTTTATGGTATTCAATACTGTTGATTTCAACCCATTTGGAACTAGAGTGTATCTGTCGGTGGATAAACCGAATATTCCGATACTTGAATTACCAAGAAAAGTGATTCTTGGATCTAAAATATTACTCATTTTTCCACCTTAAACACTTATTAATCTTCTTCCTCATCAAATTCTTCTTCATCCATTTCAATTTCAGAAGAATCTTTTGATATTGGAAGTTGAGTTGAATCAAATTCTTTTACAAGAGATGCATCAACTAAATATACCTCAACCACATCATCATCACTCTTGACAACACGAACTGTTATTTTTCTTGGTGGTTTTTGAATTCCTCTCTTCCAGATTAATTCATTAACTGCTTGATCAATAATTATATCATCAGACTTTAGATGCCTAGCGATAAATTCTCGTATCAATCTCATAGCTCTAGGAGCTCTTTTATTTCTTGGTATTGAATTTAATTTGGGATAGAATGGAATAGTATAAACTCTTTCCAATACTGTTTCATAAGACATATTTTTACCTCTTTATTGTATGAGTTCGCCAATTTCGTTCACCTGGGTGCTGGCGTACTCTCCTCTGGGTCTTCATAGTAACCCATGTTGGCACAGGTAAATTACTTATCTGTGCTTTTGCGTATCTTTTTTTTCTAGCATAGTTTTTATTTCTTGCCATATATTTCACACTCGTTTAAATTTAATTGAAGATTCTCTTTTATTACCTTGTAATTGTTTCAACATCTGTAATAATTGAGTTTCATTGATCTGAGATTGAAGCCTACCTGATTGATATAGCCTAATCAATTGGTTTTCAATATCTTCTGCCATATCTTTCTTAACTAATTTCAAATTACTTAATCTTTGTTTGGCATCATCTGTAAGGATAGAACGTAGAATCATTTCTTTTTGTTTAGCGCGAGCAACAGCTTCTTGTTCTTGCTGATACCGTACCTGTTCAGATTGGTTCTGATTTTGTAATTCCTCCAATCTTTTTCTTCTAATTTCGTCTATTTCATCACTCATGGCTACACCTCAGATTTTGCCCTATTTTAGGCGGTTTGCTATATCATCCACAAAAGACATTCCCTTTGCAGTGATTTGACGACCATTTGGTACTGTTTCTACTAATTTTGCACTTTCCAGTTGTTGTAGAATTTTACGTGCAATTGAACCACTTCCAGGTCTAGCTTTTTCAGTCTTTGTTCCTCTATTTTTACGTCCACCATAAAGAGCTTTCAAACGACGAGTTCCAAGTGGCCCTTTAAGATATATTTTCCTTAATACCGCAGCTGATCTAATATACCACCAATCTGAATTTTCAGGTGGCAATTCTCTATTAACACCAGTTTTTACAAAAGGTGCCCAAGATGGAGGAACTATTTCAGCAAGAGTTCTGAATTCTTCTGAAATATTCCTTATCAAATCAGTAGCAGTTACATCATATGCAGTTGTCATATTAATACCTCATTTTTTAATTATTGATTTGCTACATATGCAATATAATTTTTTCTTAAATAAGATATTCTATAGAATCAATTATTATTTTTCGTATAATGTGTTAATAAATCGCGAAAGCTTAAAAAATTAAAAATCTTCCCATATAGTATGAAAAATTCTATTTTCACCCATACTTTTTTTTGAATAACCATGGGAACCAAAATAATCTCTCTGTGCTTGAATTAAATTTGCAGGCAATACTTTTGAACGATAAGAATTGAAATAATTCAATGCAGCAGAAATTGCAGGAATAGGTAAATCTGAATTTATGGAAGAGTTTATCATTGATTTAATTGCAGCGATTGTTTTATTTAACTCAGTGTAAATTAGATCATTTAATAGCAAATGGGATTTATGTTCATCTAATCTCTCAAAAATAGATAGCATACTTGCTTGTATAATACAACCAGCCCTCCAAGTTTTCAACACGTCTCCTAAGTTAATTTGCCAATTATATGTATCAGATGCTAATTTAATAATCTCGAGTCCTTGAATGTAGGTAAGCAAACTCGTACCATATAATGTTAACTCTAAAATTTCAATTGTAACAGTTTTTCCGATATGGTTTGGTTGATATAATTCACTAATTTTAATTCTATTTTCCTTGTAGTAAGACAATGATCTTTGTGATACTGAGGTATTAATAATTGTTGAAGGATATCCTATATCAAAAGCAGTTAAAGCAGTCCATTTACCAGTACCTTTTTGGCTTGCCTTGTCCAATATATCATCAAGTAAGTATCCAGTTTCTGTTTTTTTATTAAGAATTGATGAAGTTATATTTATAAGATAAGATCCCAGATATGAATTATTCCATTTACTGTAAATATCACTCATTTCACTTTGGTTCAATTTCAGAACTCTTTTCATATAATCATATATTTCAGAAATAATCTCCATTATTCCATATTCAATCCCATTATGAACCATCTTAACAAAATGACCGGCGCCTCCATTTCCAATATATTCACAGCATGGTTTTCCCTCATATTTTGCAGAAATAGCCTCTAATTTATTCTTTACTATTCTCCATCCATCAAATGAACCTCCTACCATTAACGATGGCCCAATTCTAGCACCTTTTTCACCTCCAGAAATACCCACTCCTAGGAATTTTATTCCTTTTGTTTCTAAATATTTGAATCTTTTTATGGTATCCAAAAAATATGAATTGCCTCCATCAATTATTACATCTCCTTTTGAAGTATATTCAATAATATTATCAATTATCTCATCAATAATTGAGCCTGCATTTACCATAATAATTATCGATCTAGGTATAGAAAGTGAGGTCACAAAATCTTTGATTGTTGAGGACCCAATAATATTATTAGGTCTACTTTTATATAGTGTTTCTATTTTATTTTTATCAATATCAAATATAGACACATTAAATCCTTGGTCAATTAAGTTTAAGGTTAAACTTTTCCCCATCACACCTAAACCGATTATACCAATTTAAGTTTGAGAATGTACAGTCATATAATTTGACAATTTATCGAACTGTTAAGAATAATTGTATTATTTTTTCATATATTAGTATAAACTCTTAATTTTTAAATCATCTCACAATATTGTGTTTGTGAAAGAAATACTTAAACAAGTACTGCATAACAAACCTAATATTCATATTGGTAAGGCTGGCATAACTGATGCGGTAATAGTTCAGATAAAACAGCATTATAGGAATAAAAAAATTATAAAAATAAAATTCCTCTCACTTGGTGATTATGATAATATGAACGAGGCTGCAAAAGTATTAAGTATTAAATCCAATTCTAAAATACTAGATATAAGGGGTAAAACTTGTGTGATAATGGATCTTTCTAAAAATAAAAATCTTAAGTAATAAATAATTATTTTGCTTAGTTTGATTCAACAAAAGATATTAATATAGATATAATCTGAAAATTGAGTATTATCTTGACATACCAATTAGATGAAGAAGATATTAGGCATGGAATACCTGAAGCAACAATATTATTCATTTTTGGAGCTTCGGGAGATTTGACAAGAAGGAAATTGATGCCAGCATTATATCATCTAGCACGAGAAAGTTTGCTTCCAGAAAAATTCAAAATAATTGGTATTGGAAGGAGAATACAGACCACACCCGATTTTATCAGACATATGAAACATCGTGTCATACAGTATTGTTCACATAAAATGGAAGCTAGATATTGGATGACAATGGCAAATAATATGGAATCATTGATTGCGGATTATCATGAAGAAGATACTTATCAAATGATTTTAAAAAAAATAGAAACAATTGAGGATAGTTGGGATGAAAAAGCAAATTGTTTGATTTATCTAGCAACTAATCCTAGTCATTTTTCAGTAATTGTAAGTAATTTATCCGAATTCAAACTAAATCTTCCACGAGGTAATAAATGGAACAGATTGATTGTAGAGAAACCTTTTGGGCTAAATGAATTATCAGCGATAAATCTAAATAAAGTGATAGGTAAATATTATAATGAGAACCAGATATATAGAATTGATCATTTCTTGGGAAAGGAAGCAATTCAAAATATTCTTATATTTAGATTATTTAATATCATGTTTCAACCAATTTGGAACAGTAAATATATAGATCACATCCAAATTTTGAACTCAGAGACCATTGGAGTCGAAGGGCGGGTAGAGTTTTTCGAACAGACTGGAGCTGTTAGAGATATGATACAATCACATTTGTTGCAAATACTGGCATTTTTGACAATTGAGCCACCAACCAATCTAGATCCAGAAAATATAAGAGATAAAAAGGTGGATCTATTGAATGCTATAAGAGTATACAAAACTAATGAAGAAATTGAAAGAAATTGTATTAGAGGGCAATATGAACAAGGTGTTGTTAATTCAGAGTTAGTCAAGAAATATCGCGATGAGATAGGTGTCCCAAAAGATTCGAATATTGAAACATTTGCAGTAGTTAGACTTTTTATAGACAATGAAAGGTGGAAGGGGATGCCTATCTATCTAAGAACAGGTAAAAGAATGCCTAAAAGAAAAACAGAAATTTTTATTCAATTTAAAGATACTAGTGAAGAATTTGAAAATAGAAAGTTAAATAAAAATTCGATAAGACTAGAAATTCAACCTAAAGGAGGCATTGAAATAAATATTGGATGGAAACCACCAGGAATTATGTCAGATATAGAACCTTTGACATTAAATATAGATGGTGAAGCTAAGATTAAGGAACCAAAAGCCTATGAAAGATTAATCGCAGATGCTATGAGAGGAGATTCAACGCTATTTGTCAGAATGGATGAAATTCTATCTATGTGGAGAATTGTAGATCCAATTATTGCATATTGGGAAAAGAGAAAAGCAGATTTCCCTAATTATTTTGCAGGTACAAAAGGTCCAAGACAATCTAAAGAATTCATAAGAAAAGATGGAAGAGAATGGACTAAAATTTAAAATTCAGAAGTAGTTATCAAAGTTAATACACTATTTTTACCAATTGTATTTTTTACCAACCAAATTATATCATTTTCAATTTTTTTCAAAACTAACAATTCAATATCTTCTATTTTCTCAAAATCTGCATTTTTTGGAATTTGTTTAATCAGATCAAATAGTTCATCTTTTGAACACCCTCTCAGTATTTTTTTTGAAACTATAATATTATTTTTTGTAGGTACATTTGGGTATACAATATTCAATATTAATGGTTCAGGATAAAGACTCCTATACATTCAAAATATATATTTTTTTTAGTATTATAAACACATGAAAATTGAAATAAGTAGGGTTATTAGCAGTTAAGTGAAAATTAGTCATATTTGATAAACTTGTATTTTCAGCAATTTTTTTGCTTCAAATATGTATAGATTGTATGTACTATTCAGTATCAAATGCAAGAATATTGTAGGTGTCACAGCAATTAGACGATGACCTCCAATGGTTCAGATACATTTTATAGGACCTGTTTTACCCCATTAATAAAGTGATAAAAATATGATGATATCTAATATAAAGTATATCTTTAGTTATGATAAACAGAGAATTATGAGCAATAGTAAAATTAATGTTTATATTTTAGATACCGCCGTATCACAGGTTCCTATTGGATGGAAAAGAATTCCTGAAATAAAAAAATATTTTGTAAAATACAATAGATTACCATTAATCAATGCTTCTAAACATCAAAAATATTTAAAGTCAATTCCAAAAGTAGATCGATTAGATAGACCAGATATACTACATTTTGGATTACTTACATTACTTGGATATGCAAGATTAAATAATAAAATAAATATATTTTTTAATTTAAATAATAAAATATACCATATTGATAATCATACTAAATTACCAAGAGATCAAAATAGATTTTATGGATTAATTGAAACGATTATTATAGGAAAATATTCAGGGACCTTAATAAAAGAATGTAGTTTACCTGATGATTTTAATAATACTAAGAAAATTATTTTTTCTAAGACAGGAACTAATGTTCATAAAATTAGTAATGATATATTGGAATACAATAATTTCATATTTGGGGGCTTTAGTTTTGGATCTATGAGAACAAATTTCAACAATAGTGAATTTGTTAGACTTTCTGAAAATTCATTAGAACTATGGACTGCAATATCTCTATCTTTTCAATATTTATTCCCAAATTGATAATATTTTATCATTAATAAGATCTAATTTCTCATCACTTTCATCTTCATTTAATTCAGAATTAAAGTTATAAGGACTTTTTACACCACTTAAAATAGTAGTTACTCTTATTTTATCACCTAATGATGGGTCAATATGTGTACCCCAAATAATTTCACTATCCTCATTCATTTCTTGTGTAATAGTTTCAACACACAATCTTACTTCCTCCAAAGATAAGTTTGAACCCCCTGCAATATTGATTAATGCAGCTTTACAATCCATAATTTTTACATCCAATAAGGAGTTGCTTAAACTTTCTCTCAACGCTGCATCAATTCTATTATCACCTTCGCCTTCACCCATACCAATAACAGATGATCCCCCTTGTTTTAATACCTGTCTAATATCTGCAAAATCCACATTAACATATGCAGGTGTAACAATTAAATTTACAATTCCTTTTACTGCACGGACCAATATCTCATCTGCTACTTCAAACGCAAGGTTAATTGGTAAATTTGGAACCAATTGCATTAATTTTTCATTTGGAATTACAATTACGGTATCACAGTTTTTATAAAATTCTTGTAGGCCCTCCATAGCGTGGTTTGCCCTGGTTTCCCCCTCCATTTCAAATGGTAACGTACATATACCAACAACAAGTGCACCAGATTTTTTTGCTACTTCAGCTATTACAGGAGCTGCACCTGTTCCAGTTCCACCACCCATTCCTGTTGTTACAAATACCATATCTGTATCTTTTACCAATGCTTCAATTGTTTCAATGCTTTCTTCTGCTGCTGCTTTCCCAATTATTGGATCGTTCCCCGCACCTAAACCTTCAGTTAAATTTAATCCCAATAATATTTTATCATTACTTTCAACATCTCTCAAGTGAATTGCATCTGTGTTTGCAGCAACTGTAACAGTACCACCAAAATTTGAAGTTAATGTCAGTCTGTTAATTGCATTACATCCACCACCACCAACACCAAAAACTGCAATTTGATTCTTCTTTTTGCTCATTAACTTATCGATTAAACTATTTACATTATCAGCAGAGGTTTTTTTATTTTTATTTGCTGAATTTTGATTATTTTTATCCTGGTTAATAAATTCTTTAGATATATTTGATTGTTCATTATTGGAATTTTCTTCTAATGTATCCAACAATTTTCTAATTGCATCAGCCATATTAAATGATAATTAATATAATAATTAATATTTCAGTAATACGTAAGACATATCAGAGTATTTTTATTTCAATGATGTTTAATATTTTGTCAAGTTATCTACATAAATGAGAATTATGTAATTGTATTATCATTGAAGTATTATACAATAAATTAGGCCAGTCTATTACAAATCATATATTCTTTTAAATAATTTATATGAATAATATCTATATTCATATTATTCCAAACATCTGGGATAAAGCTATCATTATGTATAACAAATTCAAATCTATCAAAGTTGGAAGAAATATTAATAAGCTCAAATTCATCAATTGATTCAGGCAATTCATGGTAAATATGAAATATTATTTCAATATTCATATATGATATAACAATTTTGGATTGATGTATTTCAATTTTACCGCACATTACCAAATTAAATATATCCTTAATCTCTTTTAATATTAATTCTGAAGTAGTATCATCAGCTATGTTACTCTCTTTAAATTTAATAATTTCAGTTGATTTCGTTTTCAGTTTAAATGAATTATTTTTCTCAAATCCAAGCCATGGATAGATAGTAGGTATTTCCATGTTACTGATTGTTCTTTCTTTCTTTATTAAAGTAGAAATAGAATTTACTATTGGAATAATATCTTTTCGTTTTAATTTTGAATTATTATACCCAATTAAAAATTTTAATAAATTTTTACTAATTTTCTTTAATTTCATTTTTAACAATGATCCATTGATATTTGGGTTTAATTTCAAAAAATCAATCAAAGTTTTTTCATTTTTTTTCAGCACATCTTCATTATCAGCTTTAATATGAAATGATAGACAAAAATATTTATTTTTCCCAATATGATAAGATAATATTGTCATTCTCAGAAATGGAAAATCCATTAAAGCTTCTAATGTTTGATATATATTGTTGTTAATTACTATATCTTTCAATTCAAAAACAGTATAGATTTCTTCAAAGATCACTTCTTTATTCATTATTGTTTTACTTGTTGTATTTGATAAGATAAAATCAAAACTTTTTATTTGCAATTCAAATTCATTAGGTAAATTCTTTACTGCTTGTGTTTTTATTTGGCTAATTAAATTGTTGATGTTTTTTTCATCAGTTAGTTGAACTGCAATTAATATAAAACATCGATGGTTTTCTAACTGGATTGATACTATATCATATAAAGTGAATATTAAATTCCAAAATTCTTTTAATTTATCTATAAATTGATTTGAACTATAGTTTATTAATTCAAAATTTAATAATGTAAAGTTTAGTCTATTTATATTGAAATTACTACTAAATTTTGAGTTCATCAAACCAATTTCCATATTATTTATTATTATTTTTTTTTTATATATATACTAGTGAAGTATTGTTCTAATTTTTAAAAAAAAATATGATACAAAGAAAGCAGTTATTTATGCATATAGTTTTTAGAGCATATACATGTCATTAAGACAAAAAAAGAGTAAAAAAGAAAGTGCCCCTATGCCATCTACTGGTGCAGGTTTGATGAGATATTTTGATGAAGACTTACCCGGAATTAAAATAGGTCCTAAATCTGTTGTACTAATGAATAGTATTTTCATATTAGTTGTGATCATTGCAAATTCAAGATTTAATCCATTTTAATTAACAGACCTGATAGTGAAGCCTGGCATCATGATGCGTTCGGGATGCATTGAACGTGGGTTCGAATCCCACTCAGGTCATTACTTATTTGTAAACATTTCTTTCCATAATTATTTTTGATGGATGAATAATATTACCATTCCCATTTTTCAATAAATATTCAGATGATTGTAAAGCAAGTCCGATACCAATTAATTCACCTTTAGGTGAATATATTGCTATGGGTTCATTTACTGCAAATTTCTGAAATGCTAATATGCCTGGAACTTTCAAATCAATACCATGACAAATTGCGTTGATAGCATTTTCTCTTATAATCACGGCGGATAGATGTGAAACTGCCTTTTCAACAGGATATATACTATTACGTAAGCTTTTTTCCTCACCTGTCTCTTGGAACTCTTCCCATGCATCAAATAGTGAATGTAAAGTTATCAAAGTATCTTCTTTAAATGGCCCGGTTTGAATTCTTCGTAATTCTTTCATATATGAAGGGCTTCCTGTTGCTCTCCCCATATCTTTACACAAAGTTCGAATGTAAGTTCCCGCTTGTGATTTCACTGAAAATAAGATATCCTTTTCTTTTTGATCAATAAAATTGATTTCATATATTTTTCTTATTCTTAATTGCTTCACAACATTTGATTTCAAAGGAGGTACTTGATAAATAGGACCTGTAAAATAATTTGATACTTTTAAAAATGAATTTTGGGATATTATATTATTTGAATGCATATTACAAATATATATTTTTGGTGCATGAAGCAATGTAGATAGAATTTTTGTTGATGATAATAATCCAATTGGTAACACACCAGTTACATGTGGGTCCAACGTACCTGAATGGCCTGCTTTTTTAATTCCTAAAATATTTTTCACAATACTAACTACTTCATGAGAAGTTGGTCCACCAGGTTTATCCAAATTAATGAAGCCATACCTTATATGATCAGATATTGGTCTGTTTTGTGGTATATTACCTAGATTAGAATTTTGGGAATCAATATATTCATTCTCATCAAGAAAAATAAGGTTTTTCATTGCACTCATATTTCTGATTGACTCACAGTTTAGATTCTAATGCTTTTTTAATTTCTTTATTTTTATTTAATAACTCAATTATTGAATCATCAGAATTATTATCAAGAGTGATTTCCAATGTCATATTTGTTGGTTCAATATGACTGATATTGACTCTTCGTCTTTTTACTCCAGAAATTTCCTCAGGACCTGAAATTTCTACATAATTTTTGTCTAATAACTGCGTTACAACTGCTTTTCGACCAGCTTCACGACCCATGGTTTTTGTTACAATTCTTCCTATTGATATTGCTGACATTTTATTACCTCATCATACTCGCCCAGGTTTATCTGCGATGAGTATAATTGCATTATATACCTATTATATATGAACTAAATGTTAGTGTCTTTTTATTTTGAAATCATTATGAGAGTTCTACTTCAATTCTTATATCATTGGGTACATTTAACCTCATTAATTGATGCATTGCCTGTTCATCTGCATCTAGATCAATTAACCTTTTGTGAATTTTCATCTCATAATGTTCCCAAGTTTGTGTACCATTACCACAAGGAGATTTTCTTACTGGTAAAATAACTCTTCTAGTAGGAAAAGGAATTGGTCCTCTCATTCTAATACCTGCATTTTCTGAAATATCACTTAGATCATCACAAATTTTTGTTAATGATTGTACACTTGTGCTTAATAATCTGATTCTTGCTCTTTGTACCAATTATATCACTCTTATAAACCATCTATTTCATCATTGATTTTTAAACTTGTGATATTAACTCTCAATAATTTCTAAAAGATTCTAACTGAATAATATAAGTTGGTTATATATTAAAATAATAATTATTAGATATGTCTTTACCTTCCATTATCTTTTTTCTTTGGGAAGCATTTGCTTATGTAATGCTTAATTCAAAAGAAATAATGATTATTGTTCCAAATGTTATTAAAGTTTATGGAATTATTGGGTTAATCTGGCATGGCTATTATCTAACACAGGATCAAAGATGGTTATTTAGACTAAAAAGAATATTTAGCTCATGTGTGGCAGTTGTGGTAGGAATAGTTATTGAATTTTTCATATTAGAATTTTACTTTATACAATAGCAATTTTGTTTCAAATTATCATTGTTTATATGAAATCAATTAAGATAAATTAACTACTAAATATTTTAATGAGTAATTACTTAGGAAATCCATTTACAACTATAAAAACAATTGAGACATCACAAGAATTATTGGATATAGCTTTTAAAAAATCAATGAAAATTAAACCACCAAAAGAAAGAGAAGGTCCTTTGGAAAAAGCAAGAGCACATGAAATAAATAGGATCAATACTGTTTCAAATATATTAACTACAAGAATAGATAGAATTGTTACCAACTTTCCCTCATTAAGTCAGCTACATCCCTTTTATTTAGAATTAATTGAGATTATTTCAGATATTAATGATCTAAAACAAATTTTGGGTCGAATTTATGGTATTGGAACTACTATTAAACAAATAACCCAAGATATCATAGGAGAATTAATAGATAGCGATGGCATTCATGAAATCAAAGGAATAAGAAAATCTGCTTTTGGAAGATATTCCAGTTTAATCTATCAAATCACACCTTTTCTTGATAAACTTGAGAAAATTAGAAAAGAATTATCAATTTTACCAAGCTACAATGCAACAATTCCATGTGTTGTTGTTTGTGGAATTCCAAATGCAGGGAAATCATCATTCATTAGAATGGCCACTTCTGGAAAGCCTGAAGTGGCAAATTATCCTTTTACTACCAAAAAATTGATCTTTGGTCATAGAGATTTCAGTTTTTTGAAAATACAATTTGTAGACACTCCTGGACTTTTGGATAGAGATTTCGAAGAGAGAAATGAAATCGAATTGCAAGCTCTTGCAGCACTAAAGCATTTAGCAGATATAATGATATTTCTATTTGATTTAACAAAAAATACTGCAACAACACAGGAAGAACAATTAAACTTACTAAGAGAAATTAAACAATTTTATCCAAGCTCTGAATTTTTGATAATTTTCACCAAATCAGATCTATTGACAAAAGAAGAGGTTATAGCAGGTAAAGAGCTATTAATCAATAAAGAATTGATTGAAAGTTCAGAGGAGGTATTAGTAATTTCCACAAAGGATAAAGATGGTATCAATAAATTAATTGATAAGATAAGTATGATATTAAAAAATCAAATAATCAAAAGCAATAAATTCCAAGCATTCATGGATGTTGAAATTGACCCTGAACTAATTCCTGAAGATGATGAAGTATTATGGTTCTTAGACGGATAAAATCATTTTATAATAATTGTCTACAAAATTTTCTATTTCAGATGATGTTTCAGATAAGGTTATGATATTTTCATCTATAACTATTTGATTAGTAGTTGATATGTTTTTCCCAAGAGATGTTAATAAATTTATTCCATTGTTTAAACCCCCAATTATTTTACCTGAATTATATAATTTTTGAATTAAATTATCTAATAAAACCCATTCATTCAATTTAGCTCCACCGATAATAATTAATCCTTTATAATCGATATTTTGATTTAGTGCATCATCTAAGCTTACAACAATAACTGAAGATTCTTCCCCTTTTATTGCACCACTTTTTCTTGCTGAAATAATTATATCATATCCATTTTCTTCCAATATAACCTGGCATGATAAAAGGCTCATATCATCAAATCCTTCATCTAATACAAATAAAACTATATCACTCACAGGTTAACTGACAATTGACTTAATTTGAAACTTGCTTAAATTGATATGAAAAATAGTAAATTTTTTTTTTATCTTTAACCTATTCTGATTGGATAAAATCAATAATTACTTGAAGTAAAGAGGTTTCTTCATTCTTATTATAATTATAACATATACCATTAAATACTGATGTTTTAAGAGCCCAAATGTTATCTGTATTATTATTATTCTGTAATTTTGATATAATGCTACTATCTTCAGTAAAAGAATTTGAATATCCATCAAGGACTAGATCATATTTATTTATTAAAAAAAGTATTTTTGTATTTTTTACACGATTTTTTAATATTAGATCGAATGCCTCTGCACTTTCTTTTGAATTATTTGCAGTTCCATCAACAATAAATATTATTTTATCAGAATCAGGTAACTCATTATTCCATCCATTCCAATAATCTTTTTGACCACCCATATCAAAAATTGATAGATTAGAACGTCCTAATTTTATGTGCTTAACTGATTTGTATAGAGTTGGAGACCTGCGCATGTGCCCATTATTTCTCTCAGGGATACCTGTTTCTAAAAATAATGCTAAAGAAGTTTTTCCCACATATGATGGCCCAACAATTGTTAATTTTTGAGATGTTTGTAAAAATAATTTTAGCAATTTTGTCTTTATACTATTTAGTAACGTTTTACTTGATTTTTGGAATAAAGGTAGTGTTTGAAGCCCTATATTATCATCATTTTGATCCATATTTAGTGATATTATATCTCCTAAATACTCACTTTGTTCATTGAAATAAATTATCCTATTATGATCGCCATGAGAAATTAAATACGTACCAATTTCTAGATCATTACTAAAAACTCGATCAAGAAGCTCTTCCTTAGACATCATTATAGAATCAAAACGTAAACACAATTCACACTCAAAAGTACGAATTACATTAATCTCATCCTGATTTACTTGGGGGTTCATACAATGTATATAATTGTAGATATATAAAGTAATTATTTTAGATTTTTTAAAATGAGAACCAAAAATCACTCTCCTTCGCAGAATACACAAATGATTTAATCAATAGTTGTGTTTTATTTTTAAAATGCAATATTAGTCAAATTTGAATTTCATGGTAGTTCACTTATCAAATTGAAATAACTAGTTTAGATCAATATACTATGATTATTAAAATCTTTTTTTTATTTTGATAAATATGAAAGAAAATAAAATTAAAAAAGCAGCAGAATTATTATTGAAGGGTAGTAAAATGTTGAATATAGCCTGTCCAGTTTGTGATAACCCAATTTATGAGATGAAAGATCATACAATGTATTGTGTTAATTGTGAAAAAAATGTAGTGAAAGAGAATAATTTAGAAGAAACTCAAAAAAATTATGCAGAACACAGTATACATACCAAAAATGACCCAATACAAATGAAAATAGAACAATTAGGTATAAGTTTATTGAATGAGGTAGACTATGATAAAATTGTTGAGATAGCAGAATTGATTGCAAAATTGAAAAAAATTAACTCATAGATCCTCAGAATATGGTGTTGATAAAATAAGATCAATATGCTCTGAAATGTTTTTACCTATACCATGAACCTTTCTCAATATATCTGGGTGTGCAGAGAATAATTCCTTTGGAGTTTTGAATTGTTGTAATAATTTATCAGCAAGTATACCATTTATATTTGGTAATGATGATATTAAACTGATTTGCTACTCTTGAATAGTTTCATTGTTGGATTTTGACCTGATTGTTGCCTTTCTATCTTTATGGATCTGTTCTCTTTTAGCCATTGTATAGATAATATCCACTGTCTCAACAAAGTCTTTCGTTCTAATCACAGATATAGAAAAATCTAAAATTACTGAAGATAAAGCACCATTGAATGCAGTCTTGCGAAGTTGGCATCCCTCATGAGATATTCCTTCAAGAATTAATACAGGTTTCGTAAACGTTCTTTGTAATTCTTTCAATTGTGAGAAAAGTCGACCATCAATAACAGACTTACAAAAATCACTAATTGTTTTTCTTTCTATCCCCACCCTGCTAGAAACTATAAAGTCAGCAATAGGTAACTCTGCTTGTTTTAATTCAATATCCAGTTTTAATAGCTCCCTAAGCAATGAAGAACCTTTTTCTCTGTAATCAATGAATATAGTAGGTTTTTCAACCCTATTATCCTTGAATTGAAGTGAAAAGTCTTTATTAGAAGATTGAGATTTTTCAGATAAAGAGGTATCAAGTACAGGTTCAAAGAACCTATCTAAACCATGTTTTTTATTTTTGTCATATTTTGATTTTTCAGATATCTGTGAAGATAATTCTTTTATTACTTTATTTATAGAAGACTCAATTGAGTTTTTCTTTCTCTGTGAACTGTAATAATATCCTTCATCACGGGTCCCCTTTGTAATTAAGATCACAACTTTACCTTTTCTTGCTCTTCCAGTTCTTCCACTCCTTTGAATTAATCTAGTAGAAGATGCAGTAACATCATAAAAAACTACTAAATCGCATTGTGCCACATCCAATCCTTCTTCTCCAACACTTGTACTTACCAAAATATTATATGTGCCATCTTTAAATTTTCCCATAACATTGTGTTGTTCTTTTTGAGATAAGCCTTTCCCATAGGAAGAAGATGCTTGCCCAACAAACATATGAGCTTTAACATTTTCAATACTAGAAATTTCATCAACTATATAGTTTACAGTTGCTTTGTAGTTTGCAAAAATCAATATTCTTGTATCAATATTATTACTAAGGTATTCTTTGATTATATTTTTTAATTTAGTCATTTTGGGATGGACAATACCATCTTTTATTAGAGCTTCAACTCCGATCATTGCTTTATTAATATATGGGTCATTTAAAAATCTTCTAAGAGATGATTTGTTTGTTTTTCTAAAATCTTCCTTTTTTGAATTGAAAAAAGAATTTAATGTTACTATACCTTGTGTTTCAATCATTTCCAAAGCTTGCAAGGCCAACATTAATTGACCATAAGAACTCATCCCTTGATAAAATGGAGTATCACCAATATTATCTCTTGATTTATTCAATATACCCGGGAGTTTTATTAGATCTGCTTTGGAAATTTTTGATGTCTGTATTGTTTTTACTAAATTTAATTCCTTCAAAATTTTTAAATTTTGTTTGACAAATGAATTTAATATTGATATAATATCATGCATTTTTTCAGGTAAATTTAGCCAGATTAGTTCTTTATCAGATCCATGAATATATCTCTTAATCCTAGGATCATCCTCACTCATATATTTAATATTGATTGCTCCAATATTTTTAACTATCTCCTTTAGTTTTTCAGTATTTTTTGGCGATGCGGTGAAACCAATAATCCGTCCATTTGGATTGTTGATTAAATATTGTTCTGCAGATAGAACATATGGATCATCTCCCACAGCTCGGTGAACCTCATCAAAACACAGTAAAGAAACAGAACTTAAGTCCACCAGTCTTGATACAATATCATTGCGCAATGTTTGTGGAGTTGCAATTACAACTTTTGCATTTTTCCAGATTGATACTCTTTTGGAAGGAGACACACTTCCGGATAAAATTACAATCTCATCTTCCAATATATCCAGCATATTTTTAAAAGTAGAATAATGCTGATCTACCAGTGGTCTGGTTGGCGCAGTTACTATTATAATTCCATCATATTTGTTTAAATAATGTGCTATAACCATAACCATTACAACAGTTTTACCTAAACCAGTCGGTAAAATAACTAATGTATTTTTTTTAATTGCCTCTGCAAACAAAATTTGCTGATATACTCTAGTTTGTATTGTATTTTTTTTTATTTTCGGATGAACTATGTAATCAGACATTCTATAAATTATTTTCCAATTTCATATTAATTAATACTGTGTTTAAAATACAAGCAATTAATTGAATAAATCAATTTAGTAATATCAATTCAAACATAATAAATAAATTATAACAAATGTTAAATATCAATTAATAATCACGCGAATTTATAAAATTAATACAATTGTTATGGAATAAATACAAAATGAGAATAAATTAGAATGTTTCCGAGATTTTTAAAATACATATGAAAAGATAATGAATTGTTTAATATGGCAGAGATGATTACATTACCAACTGTAGACCATGGAGAATTTAAACATTCAAGAAATGATCGATGGTGGGTTAGACCATTATTACAAGCAGTAGCAATTACTGGTTTCATATTTTACTCACTTTGGGTAATATTCTTGGAGAGTGATAATTATAAAGTAGAGGGTACACATTATATTAGCCCCTTTTACTCTCCAGATCTGGAACTAGGTTTTTGGCCAATTGAAGGATTTTCCCCCGCATTGTTATTAATTTGGATACCACTAGGTTTCAGATATACATGTTATTATGCAAGAAAAGTTTATCACAGGGCATTTCTAGCAGATCCCCCTGCATGTGCAGTAAGTGAGTTGAGAAAGGTAAATCACAAGTATAAGGGTGAAAACAAACTTGTGTTTATTGTAAGTAATTTACACAGATATTTCTTCTATCTTGCTTTTGTACTAATGATTGTTCACATAATTGATTTCTTCCTGGCAATGAAATTTGAAGATGGAATAGGATTTGGTTTGGGTACATTACTACTTGGATTTGATGCTCTGTTTCTAGCACTATATGTTCTTAGCTGCCATTCCTGCAAACACGTTGTTGGAGGAGGACTAGATTGTTTTTCATGCAATACAGCAGTAAATGCTAGATATAAAAGTTGGAAATTTGTGAAGAAATTAAATGAAAATCATCACAAATTTTTCTGGTTAAGTCTTCTATCATTAATAGTAGCTGATATATATATCAAACTATTAATTAATGATGTAATTTCACTAGAATTCGATAGGTGGATCTAATATGATATGTTTAATTAAAATTAAAGGCGCTCAATATTGGAGGTCAAATTAATATGGCAGAATACAATTACAATTTAAAAATGTCCGTACAGAGAGGATCTGGCGAAGATATATCTATGGTAAACTATGAAGTTGAAGTCGATTCTAAAATGGTAGTTCTTGATGCACTTCATAAAATACAGACAGATGAAGCACCAGATCTATCAATCAGATGGAATTGCAAAGCAGGGAAATGTGGTTCCTGTTCAGCTGAGATCAATGGTAAACCAAAATTACTATGTATGAGCAAACTCTCAGATTTTTCAGAAACTGAGGTAATGGTTGTCAAACCAATGCATACATTCCCATTAATAAAGGATTTAGTAACTGATGTCTCATGGAATTATTTAGTTAATAAGAAAATCAAACCATTTTCACCACCTGATAATTTCAAAGATGATCCCAAGATGATGCAGCAAGAAGTTGATAGAGTACAAGAATTCAGAAAATGTATTGAATGTTTTCTATGTCAAGATGTTTGTCATGTACTTAGAAGTCATCAGAGATTTGATGTATTTGCAGGTCCAAGATTTATGGTGAGATTGGCATCTTTAGAGATGCATCCATTAGATACAGAGGATAGGATACCTGAAATTAAGAATGTGTTTGGATCTGGTTTATGCAATATTACAAAATGTTGTACAGAAGTATGTCCAGAATCCATTCCAATCACTGATGAGGCAATTATTCCACTGAAAGAAAGAGTGGTTGATAGATATTATGATCCACTTAAATGGATTGTGAGAAAGATTTTTGGATAAACAAATATTATATATATTGAATAGAGATTACTATGTCAGAAACAATTAAACTAGCAAGTAGCTCATTAACATACTACAACAGAGAAACAGGTAACCAGTTCATCTCAAGAATTAAGAAAGAAATATATTCATGGGACAAGGACACCTTTTTCGGTCTGTTTCCAGAATACTGTTGGGGTTCATTAGATAAAAAATACCTTTATTTATTAATAGATGAACTGATTGGTGAGTGTAAAATTAATTTTGGTATTGTTCTTGGAACACTTGCACTAGATATAGGAAAAGGGTTACAAAATTATGCTACAATTCTTATTGGTAATAAAATAATTTACAGAGCAAAAGAAAATATATTATTCAATGAAAAGCAAAAAAACGTATTGGCTGGAAAAAATGAAGGAATATTCCATTTTAGAAATAAAAAAATTGCAGTTATAGTTTGTGCAGATATGTGGAATTATGAATTATTACAAAGGCTAGTAATAAAAGAAAAAGCGGAAATGCTTTTAGTTCCTGCCTTCACAGTTGTTCCGTTGTGAGAGATTTACAATCAGTTGTGCAAAATTGATTTACTCAATTCCCAGAATTACTTCAGGGTTCTTCATGCTTCACTGATATTGCCCTCTTCATCTGCTGTTCCACTATCAAAGATAATGGTTTGGCATCGGAAGGTCTTACACATTCTCCACATGCGTTTAGCGTCTCTGTCCAACTATCAGCGACGGTTTTATCCTGACGATACAAGTATCCATATATTTTCAGGTTCTGAGTAGCATTCTCATCTCTATCCATTATCAACCCACAACGTACACACTTGTAAATTCTATCAGAAAGTGATAGGTCATCTCTTCTATTCCAACATCCAGAACATAATTTTGAAGATGGAAAGAACCGGTGTGCAACTATTAATTCAGATCCATACCAGCTGGATTTATAATCCAGCTGTCTTCTCAGTTCTCCCCAACCCACATCAGAAATAGCTCTTGATAATTTTCTATTTTTAATCATACCCTTCACATGCAGATCTTCAATCA